>JACRQB010000150.1 GCA_016222925.1 Nitrospirota bacterium
AACGAAAAATAGGAAAAATGTTCGTGATAGATGGTGTCAAACTGGTTCTGCTGCATCAGCTGAAGCAGATGAGGGAATTCCATAGTGATCAGGCCCGTCGGCTTCAGCAGCACCTTAAGCCCATTCACGAAATCATTCAGATCCGGGACATGGGCCAGCACATTGTTCCCAATGATCAAATCGGCAGCCCATCCGTCAGCAGCTACATCCCGGGCCGTGCTCGCTCCGAAGAAAGCCACTTTCGTCTGAATCCCCTTCTTCTTCGCCACTTCAGCGATATTGGAAGCAGGCTCGACTCCCAACGCAGGGATGCCGCGCGACACGAAGTTCTGCAAAAGATATCCGTCGTTACTGGCAATCTCCACAACCTTGGAACTGCGATCCAATCCGAATCGACCCACGATCATATCAACATAGGCTTTTGCGTGCGCCAGCCAGGAATCTGAAAATGACGAAAAATAGGCGTAGTCGGAAAAAATATCGTGCGGCGTTGAGAATTGCTTCAGCTGAACCAGCAAGCACTTCTCGCACACATAGACATGCAATGGATAAAAGGGCTCCATACGATTCAACTGGTCTGGCTTAATGTAGGAATTGGCCAATGGAGACATACCAAGATCGATGAACGTACGCTCAAGCGTCGCACCGCAAGACCGACACCCTGATTGCCCCATACTGATATTCCCTCCTACTAGCAAAGGATGTTTCGCAACGCCCAATACCCAATGCGACACCCGACCACGTCCTCAAGCATTGCTTCGCTCTTTCCACACTAGGTCGTCTGTCAATTGCCCACTCTCTCGCAGTCGTTTTAATGTGACGAGTCGTATCAACTCGCCCGTCCGGAACTCATGGTCGAGAAACTGCATGGCCATGAGCCCATCACGGAGATCCTTCACAGCACTCTGAAGGTCAACCATAGGGAGGAATCCTTGCGCCAGCTTTGAGAACTTGTCAAAGTTCACTCGATATGAGCGCTTATCTGGTTGCGCATCTTTATTGATCAACACCTCGACGTTCGGAACAAGAGTGGCCACTGCCGTCGCCAAATCCTTCACCTGATAATTCCATGCATCGCTACCCACGTTGACCGTTAGAAAAGACCCACCATCTCGAGGATCTCGCTGTACGGCCCAATCAATTGCTCTTGCCATATCTTTCACGTGAATCAAGGGGCGCCATGGTGTCCCATCACTCAAAATATTGATGCGTTTTGATGCAAGGGCACCAGCCACAAAATCATTCAACACAAGATCCAATCGCAGTCGGTCACTCATGCCGCACGCTGTGGCAAACCGGAGACAGGTCGCTATGAAGCTTTCTGATGCAAGTGATGCCAGATCCTGCTCTGTTTGAACTTTCGATTTGGCATACGCCGTAAGTGGGTTCAGAGCATCATCCTCTCGGCGGGGGCCACCTTCGGCAAATCCGTACACACTGCAGCTCGATGCGAATACAAACTTCTTCACGCCTGCTCGCTTTGCTTTGGCGGCAAGATCGATGCTCGCTCGGTGGTTTATATCGAGAGTGACCTTCTCAAACGTGGCGCCCATAGGATCGTTTGAGATGGCGCAGAGATGTACGATAGCGTCGACTTCTTCCAGAATCTTCTCAGAAACCTGTCGGATATCCCAGAAATATTGCTGATCGGCCAGACTTTCAGGAAATCGAGATGCACCCGTTAAACAATGCGCAAAGTACCCCGCATCGTAACCGATAAGCGTTGCTCGAGGGTGGGATTCTCGCAAACGACGCAGTACCAATGGTCCGACATAGCCCATGTTGCCTGTAACTAGAATCTTCATACTCTACCCTCCGATCTTAACCGCCCCTGTTTCGCCGAGAACATAACCTGAACTAGTAAGTCCACCACATGGAATACCTGATGAGGCAGCATTCACTAAATTCGTCAAATGCTAGACGATTCTCAAGACTAAGTCGGCTCTCAGCTTTCGCTCCCTGTGTTCCTACCACAGGAAAGACCAAGACCTTCTCAGCCCTTTCCACACCATAACATGACGAACAAAAGGATACGAAACGGTCGGAAAGTTCCTAGCCTTACCATACTTTCCAGGGAGCCTTCATCGACTGCCAAAGCTCCTCCAAATAACTCTTCTCTTTCAGCGTGTCCATACAGGACCAGAAACGATCATGTCGATAGCCCATCAATTGATTATCTTTCGTGAGCTGCTGGATCGGATCCCTCTCCCACACGGTCTCATCACCTTTAATATAATCAATGGCCTTGGGCTCAAGGACATAGAAGCCGCATCTCCATACGTAAACAGAAACGTTTCATTCTCGCCTATCCATTTTTTCATCTGCTTGAGCCGACCTCCCGTCTGAGTGTGCAGACCAGTATCGACGAGATGCACTTTCCAGTCCTCGTGCCGTTTTCCATCATGAATCGTCGTCTTTCCACTCCCGAGGTCGACCGAAATATCATTATTGAACGCATAGAAGTTGAGGAAGTAGTCCTTGATCATCTCTCCCTTGTAGCCAAGGCCGATCACAAATTCCTTTATCCCGTGAGCGGCATAAATCTTCATTATATGCCACAGGATCGGTTTTCCACCGATTTCCACCATAGGTTTCGGTCGCAGGGTGGTCTCTTCAGATAGTCGAGTTCCCCATCCTCCTGCTAGAATTACTGCCTTCATGCTCATTTCCTCCTTGATCAGGCTCCAACAGCTGGAAGGAATTCCCCATCGAAAGCCTAGTAAGAACGAACCGATACTCAAAATCTTATAGAGTCTATGCTGCAGCATAGGGAATTAGTTGGTCAATCTCTAACTACAACCCTAGCCTGGAGCGCGAGTGTGCCCAGAAATACCATCCTCTCTTTGATGCCCCGAGATCTCTCGTATAAATATGGCCTCAAGTCCGACGAATGGACTATCTTTAAGTCTGAACAAGCAGACCACTACTTAGCTCCTTCAGCCTCTCCAGTACGCACACTTCATGTGCTTGCCATTCTTCTCTTAAATGGGGCTGCTCATCGCGATATCGACCTCCAGACATATCGCACCGAACTCCCCTGGTATGCGCCACCGTTCAATAGTGCTTCAAGTAGATTGAATTGATTGGGAAGATATATAGATACCCTGAAAGGGAACAGCAGTTATCGTTCTTATCTTGCATCAAATAGTTCTCTGTTCTTACAAAAGTGACAAGAAACACCCCACTCCCATACTTTAGATAATCTGCTCGGCATGCTTTTTGTGGTTTGACTTCGTACTTTGACTTCGTACTAAGTGCATACCACTGCATCTCAATCTATCGTAAAAAGAATCGTTCACAGATCGCGCTTCTCATCTGCGCGATCTGAAGCCTCAGCATGCTACCACCATACCGGTATCCACCGGATCTTTAACTTTCTAATAAACTATGCTTCCCAAGTCAACTTTCCATGGGAGGTAGTCTTCACAAAACAACGACTATTCTTCCTGGAGAAGCTCTCGATCGACACGTACACCAGGAGCCCTAAACTTTCACCCTGCCAATATGGCTCCTTCCCCCTCACAGGACAACGTGAATGATGCGTCGTTGGCTTGAGACCTCTTTTTAGACTTCTATATGTCTACGCCTTAGACTTTTAGCATCAGCCACTAGGAGACTGGTGACCCTCACTGCAAAAGTACCAACTTGTGGATTGCCTAGATATCAAAAGTACGGTGTGCAAATCTCGATTAGAGACCTACGCATGATACTCAATCCTCTTGATTGACACCTCCTAAACTTGTGGGGACGGCCAGTGTGTGCGGAATCCTAGAACATGAACTTAAGTCCTACGAGATAGGTGACATGGCTGCTTGAAAAGCGTTGGTGTGTCAGCAATCGTTATGGGTGTCGGCACATAGACTTTCAAGACCTGTTTAATATCCGGGGCTTGGTCCATAAGAACCAACATACCTCCACTACTAATATTCAGCGATAGCGCTTTCCCCCCCTTAACAAGATTAGTATTCCCTGCCTCTAGCGCTGTCATCTCATAAAGAATTGGCCTCAACAGTGCCGCACGCTCACTATGGTTTTCATAGCTATCTCTTATCGGCCACTCCCATTCCATTGGCTTCACATCCATTCCTCTCCCCCCTCCCTCATAAGAAATCGTTGTACGACTTTTCCCATTTAATCGGCGATCATAACCTGCATATGGGCTATCCAGCATTCAGCAAGGCGATGCTCAAACTAGCCTCCTAACCTGACCTCAAACCTATGTGGAATATATGTATCGCTTTCAGAATCAACAATACCGATGATGTAGGCTGCATTCCCAAAGGTATATGTTGACTCCCTCGAAAGTGTTAGGTACTATTTCTGTATTCAAAGCTTGTTCGCGATCAAGCTAAGCCATTTGTCATTAAGGCTCGATACTGCACTAATTTTCGACCGTCTTGTGATGACCTAATTCGTATTATGCCAGAACCAGTTAAAAGTATTGATCAAACCGATGCTCTTGCTGATCAGCGGGCAGGATCTGGAATAGTGGTGCTGTCGGCATCTATGCAACTCCTACATATGAATCGACAAGCTACGGAGCTCGCCAAAAAAATCAACGCCGTCGAGCATGGAAGAACTACCACGATTTCAGCGCATGGAGTCCTCCCGACGGCCCTAACTGAACTTTGTTCGGAAATCATTAAAGCTCTTCACATACGCACAGAGGCCAAGGATTGGGAACAATTCGAACTCAAGCGTGTGACAGGAGATCCTAATCAACCTATCCTTCTGAGAGGCTTCGGTTTACCAGATCGAGGAGGCATCCAAAACGCCAGGCTTGTGGTTACCATGGAAGAATTAGGACGAAAACAAAACCTCAATACCGAACATGCTCGAGAACGTTTTCAGTTGACTAACCGTGAGCAGTCAGTCGTTGAACATCTGGCAAAGGGGTGGACCAATAAGGAAATCGCTAATGCCCTCCTGATCACTGAACAAACGGTCAAAGAACATATTAAGCACATTATGCGAAAGACCAACGCGACCACCCGTACTGGAATTCTCGTTCATATCTTCAACTCTTGATGCTCTTAACCTAAGGCCTTCCCGATTTTTCGAGCTCCTCTAGCTGTGTCAATAATGCAACGGTGAGTTGAGATTGACACAATTCTACCCAGATTATTCAAGAAATATTTCTTATTTCAATTGCAGTTACAGAGCATATTTGCATGGCCTATCATTTGCATATTAGAAATGACTGCCATTGACTGAGGGTGGATGACATGAACTGCGGTATGCTCACAAAAGGCTTGGTGCTGGGGCTATTAGGGGCAGTAGTCCTTGCTTCCGGTTGTACAACCGGTCCTTCATCGCAAATAGCCGAACTGAAAAATAGCGGCTTCATGTCACTGTGGAATACCTATGCCGATTGTAAATCAACCTCTAACTTAGCCCAGGCAACTTCAGACCTGACGCAACTGCGTTCAGCTAGCCAAATAGCAGAAACACGCGAAGGGTTTGTCCTGCCGCTTCCAACTCACCTTGAGCGGTTAGTGGCCAATCCAACGAGTCGGGTCGCAGTCGATGTAGAGGCGATGGCTGCCGCTTGTGCCCTACACACCGGAGAGCTCGCCTTTAATCAAGGGCAGACTGATATCGCTCGTGACCTTCTGGTCTCGGTCATCACGCTTCATAAGGAAGAAAGTTCCTATTACGTCCTAAAGGCAAAGACGTTGCTGGCCAAACTTGGGCATGGGGTCAACGTTTCCTTCAACGCTCGTTAGTTCTCTTTTTTCCCTTCCTGCAGTCCTCGATATAAATCTACATATAGTTTCGCCGATCGCCTCCAAGACAGGTCAACATTCATTCCCGCATAAATCAAGGATTGCCATGTCTGCCGCTCTTTGTACACATGAAGCGAGAGTAAGAGCGCGGAGAGGAGAGAGTCCGTCGAAGTATCAATGAAGTGAAAACCAGTTGCACATCCAGATTTGACCGTTGAAGGTCGAAAGGGAATAACGGTATCCGCCAATCCTCCGGTACGACGCACAATAGGCACCGTGCCATACCGAAGGCTATACAGTTGACTTAATCCACATGGCTCATAGCGAGACGGCATGATTAACATGTCCGACCCAGCTTCAATCCGATGCGCCATCCCTTCATTAAAACCAAGGCATAAGCCAATCCGATCAGGATATCTGGCTTTGGCTGCAATAAATTGCTGTTCCAAGTGGTGATCTCCCGTACCAAGCACTACAGTTTGTATGTCTAAAGACATGAGCTCAGGAATCACATCTATCAAGAGGTCAAAGCCCTTCTGAAAGGTCAGCCGACCGATCACAGCTAACAAGGGAACATCACGATTCGGCAGTTCCAGCTCCCTCTGTAGCGCTCGCTTGCATGCTCGTTTCCCCGACAAATCAGCAGCCGTATACTGTGCCGGCAAGTAGGAATCGCTCTCCGGATTCCAAGCATCGATATCGATACCATTTGTAATCCCTTTGACACCTTCCGCACGACTTGCCAGCACACCTTCAAGACCACATCCATATTCTGCGGTCATGATCTCCTGCGCATAGGTAGGACTCACCGTGGAAACAGCATCTGAAAAAATGATGCCGCCCTTCAGACAATTGACCGACCCATAGAACTCGAGGCCACTCGGGGAAAATAGTGACGGAGGAAGCCCCAGCTTCGTAAACTGCTGGCCAGGGAAAACTCCTTGATATCCCATATTGTGCAGAGTCAAGAGTACTTTCAGCTGATCAAGCCCCTTATACTCGTGAGGAAGCGTCTTCAGATACACGGCGCACAAAGCCGTCTGCCAATCGTGCAAGTGCAGCACATCAACTTTCTCCCCTCGAGTCTCCATCAACCCACGCACTATTTCGAGGGTCGCACGACAAAAGAGGATAAACCGCTCGAGGTTGTCCGGATAATCGTGATGGTCTTGTTGGTAAAGCCCCGGGCGATCAAAATAGGGATCGTACCGTACGAATAGTACTCGCAACCGATGCAATGCACCTGTCACCGGTACGTTTTCTTCTTCCACCGTGACATCGACAGGCTTCCCATCAACCGGAATAGAAAGTCGCATGGCCAATTGACGAGACTCACCGGCTGCTCGACCTCGGTAATCGGGCATCACCAATATCACATGATGCCCCAACTTCGTCAGCTCGATCGCCAACGCGCCGACCACGTCGGCCAATCCGCCCGTCTTGGCATACGGAACGGCCTCTGAGGCTGCCATCACGATGTTCAAACCACCTCCTGATGCTGATGTCATGCGGGGTATTAGGTGGAAGACCTAGGGTCGGGAAACTTCGTCAAGCCGGGATTTGAATCGATCCTCATAGGCCCAGGTTTTTGCAATGGCATGCAACTCCTCGGCCTTGAGCTCTTCCTTATAGACAAGGCGATCATCGAGAAATACCAGAAGCCAACCACGATCGGGGTATGCAAAATACACTCCTTCGTCCGCATGCACACCAGCCTTCCACCCCCTCGGAGCCTCTCCAGTTGCCACGCGTGATCGAGGAATCACGCTGAAGTCCGGCATCACGAAAAAATGGCTGAACTCACTGTGATAAAGCGGCGGTTTCCCCCAGACGTTTACCACTGCCCTGGTGGTGATTTGATCCAGCACAAGACTATTAGCTTGCACTAGCTGTTCTTGCTGCTCCAGCGTCGGCATGCTCTTGCAGCCTACGATCAATCCGAGTACGAACACTCCACATAAGCACCATATCACCTTTGTCAGGACACCAGAAATGTTGGTCACGTTGTATCCTCGCCTCACATGAGCCGTCTGGATTTTGGCTCAACTGGCTTCACCGGCTGACAGACGTCGCACTGACACAATTGTCGTAGCAATGAATAGGAATAGATACCGGTATCGTGGCCGTCGCTCCATTTGAATTGAAACGCGTAGCGCCCCACCGAGTCGATGTCCTGGAGCATAATCAAGATCGGCACATCCTCTGACTTGAGACGCCGCTCGCCTGTCCACTCATCGACACAGGCCGCGCAGGGACAATGCTGCCGTAGATAACGAACCGAATACCTCCCCTTGTGGCCATCGCTCCACTGGATTCCCAACACTCCCTTGTCGAGCCACTCCATATCTCGAGGCTCCAGAGCAGTGGCTGTCATGTGTTCACCTCTCATCGTGTCTTGCTCATCCTGGCGATGCGAGCGACAGGAAGTCAACCGGTGGTAGCCGTTTCCCGGCAACCACCGTGACGTACCCTTCAATCGCTTCCTCCACCTCACTCCGCACTTGCCCCGTTGCTCGCAACCGCGTGAGTACCGTAGGCGTCAGCCGAATGGCTTGCTGGAGAAACAACAGGCTGCCTCGTGAAAATGCGACACATCGAACTCGTTGACGCGCGGCACAGGTCAGACACACGAGACCTCCGGCGATTGGAGAAAATTGAGGTTCTCCGACGAAGTGCGTCTTCCCACAGGCGGCGCAATGATCGGTCTGCGGGCGAAACCCCGTCAATCCCAGCAGTCTGATCTGAAACAGGAGCGCCGTAAAGGTCGGGTCTTCACTTTCCTGGAGCAAGGCAAGACCTTGCTCCAAGCTATCAAACAACAGCGGGTCCGGATCTCCATCCGGAGTGATCGCGGCGACAACATTGACCATTCGCGCCGCCGATGCCATCAAGCAAAGGTCTTCCCGCAGCACTTGAGAAGATCGTACCAAATCGACCTGCGAAATTCGAAACAGAGAATCCCCTGTTTTCTCAAACAGATTCAGACGACACACGCTAAATGGTTCGATCGCGGCCCCAAAGCGGCTTTTCTGACGACGGGCACCACGGGCGACCCCTCTGATTTTACCCAGACTCTTAGAGTACACCGTGACGATTCGATCGGCGTCCCCCCACTTGCGGCTCCGTAAAATGATCGCTGTCGTCTTTACCAGAGGCACAGCTCTCTCCCCTCCCAACCTCGGTTGAGGCACGAGGATGCACCAGTCCGTGTCACCGGAGATAGTCCAAGAAAAGAGTGGCCAAGGTCAGATAGATTGTAATCCCAGTGATGTCGTTTGCCGTCGTGACAAAAGGACCGGCAGCAACGGCCGGATCGACCCCCACGCGTTTGAGCAGAATCGGCATAATCGTCGCCATGCTGGTCGACACCAAAAATGCAGTGATCAGCGAAGCTCCAAGGACCATGCCCAAAAACCCTTGATGCAAAACCCAGGCAACCAGTGTCAGCGTCACACCGCAGGCCACCCCCATGACCAAGCCGACCTTCGCTTCACGAAAAAAGATAGGCCATACATGAGTGAGTTCCACAGAGCCGGTGGCCAACCCTCGGATAATCAGCGTCGAGGACTGCAACCCTACATTCCCACCCATCGCCGCAATCACAGGAATAAAGCTCACGATCGCTACAACTTCCTGGATCGTATACCGGAAATGCCAGAGGATCGCACCAGACAGAAGACTGCCGACGAGGTTGGTAAAGAGCCAAGGTAACCGCAGTTTCGCCGAGCCGAAGCTCGAAGACTTCAAGCCCGTGTCTTCTTCAATCGCCCCGGCCATTTTCAACATGTCTTCGGTCGCTTCTTCTCGGATCACATCGACCACATCATCGACCGTGATGATGCCCACGAGTTTGCCGTCCCGTTCCACAACCGGAATCGCCAGCAAGTTATAGCTGGCCACCTGGCGCGCGACCTCTTCTTGATCCAAGTCGATCGCCACACTCATCACCTCTCGGGCCATGATATTTTTCAGTGGCGTCGTCGGAGGGACGGTGATGAGCTGTCGGAGTGAGAGGACACCAACCAGACGATCATCCTTGTCCGTCACATAAATATAGAACACCATTTCCGCATCGGTGGCTTGTTGTAACCGACGGATCGCTTCCTGTGCTGTGGCATCCTCCGGCAAGGAAAAAAACTCTGTGGTCATGATCGCGCCTGCCGTATCCTTTGGATATTTAAGGATGTCGGCAACCTCGGTCGAATCCTCGGTCTTCATCAGGGCGAGAATTTCTTTGCCGCGCTCTTCGGGAAGAAATCCGAGAATGTACGCCACGTCGTCGGGACCGAGGTCTTTCAAGAGCCATGCGATGTCAGAATGCAACAGGTCTGCGAGTACTTGCTGGATGCTTTCGCCGTCGAGCTCACTGAGCGCTTGTCCACGCTTGCCTTCGCCACGGACCAGTTCGAAGATCTCCCGCTTTTCTTTCGGAGAGGAGAGATGGGTGACGACTTTGGCGATGTCGGCGGGATGCATACGCCCCAACATCTTGGAGAGATTCGTGATGGCTCCGCGTCGCAGCAACTTTTGTACGGACTGGATCACAATGTCCGATTTCGTCTGCCCACGTTCAGTCTGATCACGCAAAACTTCACGCAGCACATCGCGCTCTGACTGGTGCGGTCGCTGGTCCTGTGCGTGCGGCTCTATCGGTCGTTCCATCGGCTGCATCATTCCTTAGTAACCCAACTCCACCAAGGTCTGCTCGTCCTCACGCCAAGATTTTCTAACCTTCACCCACAGCTCCAGAAACACTTTCATGCCGAACAGCCGTTCCATGTCCAGCCTGGCCTGTGTGCCGATCGATTTCAAACGCTCTCCTTGTTTGCCTATCAGGATGCCCTTCTGCGTCTCTCGCTCCACCAAAATCGACGCCCGAATCTTCGCCAGTTTGCCCTGTTCGACGAATTCATCGATCTCGACTGCAACCGCATACGGCACCTCCTCCTCCGTCTCTTGCAACACCTTCTCACGGATCATCTCAGCCGCCAGCGTTCTCATGGTCTGATCGGTCATCACATCATCGCCGTAGGCTCCTTCTGCCGACGGAAGATAGGGAACCGTCACGGCCAGCAACCGATCAACATTGTCGTCGACCTGGGCAGAAACCGGCACCACCTCCGTCCACGCGAAGAGTTTGCCATACCGTTCGAGAGTCGGGAGCAGTTTCTGCTTGTTGACGAGATCAATTTTCGTGATGACAAGGATGACCGGACGCAGCCGTTTGGCCAACGCCTCCTTCATATGCTTGACAGCGATCAGATCTCCGGGACCCGGAAGGCTGGTCGCATCCATCAGCATGTACAAGAGATCCGCATCTTCCAAGGTCTCCACGGCGGTACGCAGCATTCGACGATTGAGCAAGTGCTCGGGTTTATGAAGTCCCGGCGTATCGAGAAAGGCAATTTGGGCTCCGTCCACATGCACGACACCCATAATGCGGGTCCTTGTGGTCTGGGGCTTACTCGACACAATCGAGATTTTTTCACCCAGCAGGCAATTGAGCAGCGTCGACTTGCCGACGTTGGACCGTCCGATGATCGCAACTGTTCCAAACTTCATGGTTTTGACAACGACTCCGGTTTCTTGTCAGGGTCTGGCACCAACTGATAGACAGTCTCTCCCTTACGCACGTACCCCAACTGTTCTCGTGCCAACTGCTCAATTTTAGCGGGGTCATGCTGGAGACGAGAAATATCGTGCTGCAATGTGGCACTTTCTCGGCGTAAGGTCGAGAGTTCTTGTTCCAGATTCCATGCATGATCGCGCATGGAAAGATACCGAGTCAGGCCCATGTCCCCGGTAAACAACGCCACGAATAGCCATACACAGCCGCCTGCGCCGAGCACCTGCATGGCGATAAGGACGCGCTGTCGCCATTCCAGCCATTGCCGTCCACGATTCCGTTTGATAATCATCTGTGCATCCGACGACGACGGAACCAGCTAGGCCCTGACCTGCACGGCCTCTCGACCACGATAGAGCGCCACGGCCCCCAGCTCTTCTTCAATTCGGAGCAACTGGTTATATTTCGCCACACGATCCGTTCGGGATAAGGATCCCGTCTTGATCAATCCGCTGTTCGTCGCAACCGCCACGTCCGCAATCGTGGTGTCTTCGGTCTCACCGGACCGGTGTGAAATGATCGCCGTATAGCCTGATCGCTTCGCAAGTTCGATCGCATCCAAGGTTTCCGTCAGGGTCCCGATCTGATTGAGCTTGATCAGAATCGAATTCCCAATTCCCTCCTTGATGCCCTTCGAAAAGATTTCGACGTTCGTGACGAAGATATCGTCCCCGACGAGCTGCACCCGTTTGCCCAGCTTCTCCGTGAGAACCTTCCACCCCTTCCAATCCAGTTCGCTCAACCCGTCTTCGATCGAAAGGATCGGATAGCGATCCAAAAGCTTGCCGTAGTAGCTGATCATCTCATCCGACGAACGCTCCGGACTCTTTTCCGCTTCGAGCACATACCGTCCCTTGTCATAGAATTCGCTCGCCGCGCAGTCCAATGCCAACGCGATATCTCGTCCGACCTTATAACCCGCTTCCTCGATTGCCTGAGAGATCAGACTCAGCGCTTCTTCGTTCGATTGCAGATCAGGGGCGAACCCACCTTCATCCCCCACGGCCGTGTTGAGACCCTTCTTCTTCAAGAGAGCCTTTAACGAATGAAAGACCTCGGTGGCCATGCGGAGGGCTTCACTGAATCGACTCGCGCCTATCGGCATGATCATGAACTCTTGGAGGTCCAAGCGATTATCGGCATGGGCTCCGCCGTTGATGATGTTCATGAGCGGTACGGGAAGCACTCGGGCATTCGCCCCTCCAAGGTAACGATAGAGCGGCTGGCCCGTTTCATTCGCCGACGCCTTTGCCACGGCTAGCGACACACCCAAGATCGCGTTGGCTCCCAGTTTACTTTTGGTCTTTGTCCCATCTAACGCAATCATGGCTCGGTCGATACCGGCCTGGTCGAATGCTTCCTTGCCAATCAATTCTGGGACAATGACCTTGCTGATATTCGCAACCGCCTTGGAGACGCCCTTTCCCATCCACCGTTTCTTGTCGCCATCACGGAGCTCGATCGCTTCTTTTTCTCCCGTTGATGCACCGGACGGTACTGCTGCTCGCCCCTTTGCGCCGCTTTCGAGCGTCACTTCGGCTTCAATCGTCGGATTGCCACGTGAATCGATAATCTGTCTGCCCTTGATTTCTCTAATCGCGCTCATAATCTCTCCGCTCCAGTTGGCAAGTGATCTCTCACCCCAGTTTCTTCCTTAACAACTCATTCACCTTCCCCGGATTCGCTTTCCCCCCACTCGTCTTCATCACCTGTCCGACTAAAAACCCCAAGACTTGCTGTTTCCCCTCTTTGAACTGCGCGACCTGCGCTGGATTCTTGTTCAATACCTCAGTAATGATCTGATCTAGCGCCCCTTCGTCTGACACCTGCGTCAACCCTTTTTCGTCCACAATCTGTTCAGGAACCTTCCCACCGCTATAGAGTTCCGGAAAGATTTCACGGGCGACTTTCAAGCTGATGACCCCTCTGTCCACCAGCTGCAATAGACTCACCAACCGTTCAGGCGTGACAGGCGACACTGCAATATCAGTCCCGGAGTTATTCAACTCTCGCATCAACTCTCCCATCACCCAATTACTTACGACCTTAGGTTGAGGAAACCGCTCCGCGCAGGCTTCAAAATAATCCGCCATGCCCTTCGAAGCCGTCAGGATGGTGGCGTCATAGTCAGGCAACCCATAGTCCGAGACAAATCGCCTCGTCCGCACGGCCGGCAGTTCGGGCTGACAAGCACGGAATCCTTCTATCCACTCCTCGTCCAACTTCAACGGCACCAGATCCGGGTCAGGGAAATAGCGGTAGTCATGGGCTTCTTCTTTGGAGCGCATGACTGCCGTTTCACCACGTTCGATATTCCAGAGCCTCGTTTCCTGGCGAATCTTGCCTCCCTCAGTCAATACTTTGGTCTGCCGCTTGATCTCATACTCAACAGCATCCTTCACATACTTGAAGGAGTTGATGTTCTTCAGCTCGACTTTCGTCCCAAACTCCTTTTGCCCAGACGGACGCAGCGACAAGTTCGGCTCACACCTGAAGCTTCCCTCCTCCATGTTGCCGTCACAGACATCAAGGTACATCAAGATTTCCCGCAGCCCTTTGAGATAGGCCACCACCTCATCAGCCGAATGCATGTCCGGCTCTGTCACGATCTCCAACAGCGGTGTGCCGGCGCGGTTCAGATCTACCCGGCTCCCACTGGTACCGGTCTCATGGATATTTTTCCCGGCATCTTCTTCCAAATGCGCACGACGAATGCGGATGCGTGTTGTCCCCCCGCTGCTATCACACACCTCAATCCACCCATGCTCGCAAATCGGGGACTCATATTGGGAAATCTGATACCCCTTGGGAAGATCCGGGTAGAAATAATTCTTTCTCGCGAATCGATTATTCGCCGCAATCGTACAATTCAGCGCTAAACCGGCACGAACCGCCATTTCGACTGCCGTTCGGTTGATGACCGGCAAGCTGCCTGGCAGACCGAGACAGACCGGACAGGTCTGACTATTGGCCGATAGACCGAATGTCGTCCGATCAGGCCCTTCATCGGAGGTGCGACCGCGTTCGCGCCTCATGGCTTCACGTCCGGCATCGAATGCTTCTCGCAGCACCGACTGCTTCGTTTCGACAAACTCCTTGCCCTGATCAACGACATCTTCAAACACCTCACCGGCGCGCCCAGCAAGATCTCGAAGATCGTGTTCCGCACGACGGGCATACCCCCGGAGTCGATCACGCGATTCACTCCCTGCTTGTGGCGCCAACAACAATGCCGCGACCGCACCCATCGCTGCCCCGCTCAGAAACGCCAAAAAGACTGCCGCTGATGCTCCTCGTTCATCCGCCATTGTGTGTCCCTCCTTCATGTTTCATGCGTTCCCGTACGACGTGAGTGGCTGCTTTGAAGCCCGCAACCATGCTCGCCACATTGTTCAACAACGTCCCGCTTGAACCACGAACGACATTATGGACTTGTTGCACGGACTCGCCGATTTCACCTACCGCGTGGAGCAAGACGGCCGCATGCTCCGTGCCCTCGCGCACCTGATTCGTCACATCGTTTAAGTTCTGGCTCATGGCCCGTAGTTCCGCCACGAGAGCCGGCACCTCGACGTTCATCTTCGAGAGGAGCTGTTCGGACTCGGCCACCGTTTTGCGAACTTGCATCAATACCGGTACGAGATACCCAACCAGCACGGCAAATGCCACGGCCACAAGGAGTGCAGCGATTTCGACGATGGTCATTATTGCCAACCTCCCAGGTTATTCAGCTCGTATGTCCTCTCATTTCCTCTCCAATTCTCCTATAATCTTTACCGTATCGTCGGCTTCTTAAGATGCCATTTCGTCGATTGCTCATAAGCATGCGCCGCTCGAAGTATCGTTTCTTCTTCGAACGCTCGCCCGATCAACGGAGTCGGTGTCGCCGGGGTCACAATCAGATCAACTTCTTTAAACGCAGCGTCGAAATCCTGGCAGACCAACGTTCGTACGGCTTGGGCTTTCCCATAGTACGCATCGTAATACCCGGCGCTGAGCACATAGGTCCCCAGCATGATCCGACGCTTCACCTCCGGGCCAAACCCTTCCTGTCTCGTTTTCATGTAGAGATCGAGAAGATCCTTGGTCTCCTTGGCACGAAAACCGAACTTTACTCCGTCGAAACGAGCAAGATTCGAGCTAGCTTCCGCCGTGGCAATCACATAGTACACCGCCACAGCTGCATCGGTCCTCGGCAGACGGATTTCCTTGATCTCAGCTCCAAGCTGCTTCAACTCCCCAATAGCCGCTCTGACCGACTGTTCGACATCCGGATCGAGTCCTTCAGCAAAAAACTCAACCGGCACACCGACCTTCACAGTTTTGAGATCCCGTTTTTGCAGCGCTTTCATATAATCTGGAACAGGGCGGTCGACCGATGTGGAATCCATCGGATCATGACCTGCAATGGCCTGAAGAAGAAACGCCGCATCGGATACATTTCTCGCGATCGGCCCGATTTGATCCAGTGAGGAGGCAAACGCGACCAACCCATACCGCGAGACCCGTCCATACGTCGGCTTCAGCCCCACCACGCCACAGAAGGCTGCCGGCTGCCTGATGGATCCACCGGTGTCTGAGCCAAGCGCCGCCACACATTCCTCTGCCGCCACCGCCGCCGCCGATCCGCCGCTTGATCCGCCCGGCACACAATGCAGATTCCACGGATTCCGGCTGGGGCCGAATGCGGAATTTTCCGTTGATGATCCCATCGCGAATTCGTCTAAATTCGTCTTGCCCAACAATATGTACTCTTGCGCGCGCAACTTGGCGATCACCGTCGCATCGTAAGGCGGGACGAAACTCTGCAACATACGAGAGCTACAGGTCGTAGAGACGCCGTCCGTACAGATATTATCCTTAATGGCAAGAGGCATTCCGGTGAGCGGCTTGGTCTTCCGCCATCCCTTGAGCTTTCGGTCCAAGACCTCAGCCTCCATGAAGGCTGATTCTTTCGCGTGAGTGACGAAGGCCTTCACTTTTGGCTCTACATAGCCAATGCGCAAAAAATAGGCGCGCACGATCTCTGTAGCCGTCACTTCCCCTGCCTGGAATTGTTTCTGAAGCTCACAGAGAGTTAGTTTATGAAGGGACATGAACCTCTCGTTCCCGACTGGTGATCTGCGCACGAACTGACAGGACGCCTCATCGGTCAGCCTGTCCGTGGCGTATCAGCTCACCGCCACAATTCGATTTTTTTCATTCACCCGGACGATCTTGGGGGTGTGCTTCTTGATCTCTTCTTCGCCGTAATACTCATAACAAAAGATGATGATCTGATCTCCGACCGCCGCCTTTCGCGCGGTGGGCCCATTCAAAATGATCTCCCCTTTTCCTCGCGTACCGTTGATCGCATAGGTCATGAATCGCTCGCCGTTATTCAAGTTCGAGCAGACAATCGCCTCATAGGGGAGGATGCCGGCCGCCTCCATCAAGTCTTGATCGATTGTCAGGCTGCCTTCATACTCGAGATGGGCACCTGTCACTGTGGCACGGTGAATTTTCGAACGTAACATTTGTCGAAACATGTATCTTCCCGTTATTCGTCAATCGCTGCGTGCTTTCGTTGTGGTCAACGTGCGAGTCGGCTACCTGACGATTAACGCTCCTCTAGAATTTTAGGGACAACAAACCCATCCACTTCACGCTCCGGCGCATTCGCCAACGCCTGCTCTGAAGACAGTGATGGGCGCACAAGATCCTCACGAAACACATTCACGTGTCCCATGACCGTGGCGGTCGGTTCGATTCCCGTCGTGTCGTACCGACTCAACGTATCGACATGCCCGAGAATCTGGGTCAACTGCTTGGCAAATATCTCTTTTTCAGCAGCGCTCACCGCCAATCTCGCCAGCTGCGCCACCTTCTCGACA
Source organism: Nitrospirota bacterium (assembly GCA_016222925.1). GTDB lineage: Bacteria > Nitrospirota > Nitrospiria > Nitrospirales > Nitrospiraceae > Nitrospira_D. Next base: position 17,226 of record JACRQB010000150.1, read on the forward strand.
TCCTGCTGCGTAATCTCCACTCTCCACACCCCCCTCTATTATTATGAGGTGTAAAGGCATGGTCCCTTACTGCGCGCATTCAACGAGGGCCTTCTGAGGCCGCGCGTTGAGCAAGCACAGGGACCCTGTCTTCGCACCTCATACCTCATTCCACCGTCACACTCTTGGCAAGATTCCTCGGCTGATCGACGTCCGCTCCGCGCAATACCGCGATATGATACGCAAGGAGCTGAAGCGGGATGGTAAACAACATCGGCGAGATCAGCGGATGGGTATCAGGAACGGTAAACACCGCATCCGCAATCTTGCCGAGCTCCCGCTCTCCTTCTGCCACGAAGGCAATCACCGGTGCGTGTCGCGCTTTTACTTCCATCAGATTGCTGACCGTTTTGTCATACAGTTTGTCTCGAGGCGCCAAGACCACGACCGGCATATCCTTGTCGATCAACGCAATCGGCCCATGCTTCATCTCGCCCGCCGCATAGCCTTCGGCATGGATATAAGAGATCTCTTTCAGCTTCAGCGCGCCTTCCAGTGCGATCGGATAGTTGATCCCGCGTCCCAAGAATAAAAAGTTACGCTTCTTATAATATCGTTTAGCAATCGCCACGATTTCAGCCTCTCGCTGCAACACGCGCTCGACTAATACCGGCAACTGCACCAACCGATCTAACCAGGCTTTTCCGTCTGCAACCTTCATCACATTACGAACTCTGGCAAAATGCAAGGCCAGCAAATACAGCGCCGTGAGCTGCGCGGTAAACGCTTTGGTCGATGCGACGCCGATTTCCGGTCCGCAATGCGTGTACAGCACCCCGTCCGACTCGCGCGCCAAGGTGCTGCCGACAACATTCACGATGGAGACAACACGCGCCCCTTTTCCCTTTGCTTCTCGCGCAGCAGCCAGCGTATCGGCCGTCTCGCCGGACTGAGAAATTGTGACAAATAGATCGTTCTTCCCGACGAGCGGGTCGCGATATCGAAACTCGCTCCCGATATCCACCTGAACCGGTGTACGAACCATTTCTTCAAATAAATACTTCCCAACCTGGCCTGCATGCCAAGAGGTGCCACAGGCGACGATCCAAATCCGCTCAACCGCCGCAAACTCTTTCGGTGTGAGCCCGATATCCGGCAGATCCGCTTCGCCAGTCTCATAGGAGTACCGTCCGCGCATCGTATCAAGGATTGTCTGAGGTTGTTCGTGAATTTCTTTCAGCATGAAGTGCGGATAGCCGCCCTTCTCCGCCGCCGACGCATCCCAGGTAATCCTCGTTGATTCGCGCGAGACCGCATGGCCGTCGACGTCGGTGAGCTGCAGGTCGTCTTGAGTGACGACCGCCACATCCCCTTCTTCGAGATAGGTCACTTCTCGCGTGTGCGCGAGCATCGCCATAACATCGGAAGCGATGTACGAGGCGTGCTTGGTCCGCCCAACCACCAACGGGCATCCGGACCGCGCGGCAATCAACGTCCCAGGTTCTCGCTCTGACATGACGGCTAGTGCGTAACTGCCACTCACATCTTTCGTCGCCAACCGCACGGCATCAGCCAGCAGCTTCCCTTTCTGAAGGTATTTATCGATCAAATGCGCGACGACCTCCGTATCGGTTTCCGATACAAATTTGTAGCCGTCCTTTTCCAATTGCTGTTTTAGTTGCTGGTAGTTTTCAATAATCCCGTTGTGGACCAACACGCAGCCTTTTGACCGATGCGGATGGGCATTCTGTTCTGAAGGCTTCCCATGGGTAGCCCAGCGAGTATGGCCGATTCCGACCGTCCCCTTAAGCTCATTGGCCTTGAGCGAATTTTGGAGGTTGACCAGTTTGCCCACGCTCCGTCTGACCGCAATCTTTTCTCCCTGCATCACGGCGACTCCAGAGGAGTCGTAACCACGGTACTCCAACTTCGCCAATCCCCCGATGAGAATCGGAACCGCATCTTGATTGCCGATATATCCGACGATCCCACACATAGCCCTTGCTCCCAGATCTGAGTTGACTGACGGACGAACAATCAATCCGCCGTGATCAGCGTTTCGATGATTTCGTGCGCCCCTTTTTCAACTTGCTTGAAGCTTTCGTGGCTTTTAGCTTAGCCGCCCCGCCGGCAGACGCTGAGCCTTCGCTCGACGCACCGCCTGCCAACAACATCCGACGTTTAGCTGCCCACCCGACTCGATTGACTTGCGGTACACGGGCAATCGCCAGTGAATCGGCCGGTACGTTCTGAGTCACGGTCGTTCCAGCAGGGATAAAGGCACCCCGTCCTATCGTCACCGGTGCGATGAGTTGTGTATCGCTCCCCACAAATGCATGATCTTCGATCACCGTCTGGTGTTTGTTCATGCCGTCATAATTCACGATGATTGTTCCGGCTCCTATATTAACGCCTTTCCCGATTCGTGCATCGCCAAGATACGTGAGGTGACTCGCCTTTGACCCTTCGCCGAGTTCAGCCTTCTTCATCTCGACGAAGTTTCCGACCTTCGCCTTCCGCCGCACGATCGCCCCCGGTCTCAAATGCGCAAATGGTCCCAGATGAGCCTCGTCGTCGATTTGCGATTCGCGTAGCACGCAATGATCGAGAATCTCTACATTGTTTCCGATCATGCAATCCGAAATGCGGACCCCGGAACGGATTGTCGTCCCTTCACCGATACTGGTTTTGCCTTCGAGACTCACGTGTGGATACAGCACTGTATCTCTTCCTATGGTGACTCCGGCGTCAACCCACACGGAGCCAGGATCCCGCATCGTGACTCCGGCGTCAAGCCAGTGCTCGCGAATCTGCTGACGAACGACCTGCTCCGCAGCCGCCAGCTGTTGCCTAGTATTGACTCCCAGCCCCTCGTCGGGATCTTGAAGGGTCACCGCCGCAACCAGCCGCCCCCGGTCAACTGCCATCCGAACAATATCCGTCAGATAGTATTCACGCTGAGCGTTGCGTGGCTCCAGCTTATCCAAGGCCTCGAAGAGAAAATCTCCGGACACGACATACGTCCCGACGTTGATTTCCTTGGTAGCCCGTTCGACCGGGGTGGCATCACGATCTTCAACGATCTTCAGCACATCGGACGAAGTGATTTCACTCTGGCGAGATCCGCCGGACTGCCGGCGAATGACTCGACCATAGCCACTGGGATCATCGAGCATCGCCGTCAGAATCGTCACAGTGGCGCTCTGGGATTGATGGGCTCGCAAAAGTTCGCGCGCTGTCTCTTCTTTCAGCAACGGAGTGTCACCATTCAAGATAAGATAATTCGTCGGACCCGCCTCGTCGCCATGACAAAACGCAGGGCGGCTTTGCATCACCGCATGGCCGGTCCCGAGTTGCTCGGCTTGCTCGACGATGCGCACAGACTTTGCCCCCAACCTGCCGGCGATGCCTGTTTCAATCACGTGCCGAACCTTGTCGGATTGATGCCCAACCACAACCGCAATACGATGGCCCGCGAGTTGGAGCGCCACATCAACAGCGTAGAGAACCATCGGCTGACCCGCGACATGATGTAACACTTTGACTTGGGTGGACTTCATCCGCTTGCCCAACCCGGCCGCCATCACAATCACACCTAAGCCGGGAATACGCGAGACCGTTGTGCATTGATCCACTGATTGCTTCATCAAAGACTCCGGAAAGTAAGAGGACCGCAATTGAGTATCAGAAC
>JACRQB010000225.1 GCA_016222925.1 Nitrospirota bacterium
CGCCAGTTCAACTCCGATCATCACGGCCTGCTCTGTTTGGCTGCGTGTCATCGCCGATGTCACCGCCAGATTGTTCGTGCCCTTCATGACTTTTCGATCAAGAAGACCGGGGACGGTGCCGAACTCATAATCAACACCGATATCTACTACTCGCACATCCACACCGGCATGTTTTGCCAACACATTCACGCCGGCCCCACCCCGCAGAAAATTCAAGACCATTTGGGGCGTGACTTCCCGCGGATAGGCGCTCACCCCTTCCAGAGTGACTCCATGATCAGCGGCAAAGGTAAAGACGACCGCGTGCGGAACATTGGGCTTCAGCTCGCCGGTGATGGCAACGTAGGACGCCGCCAATTCCTCCAGGCGCCCGAGACTGCCGAGCGGTTTGGTCAGCCGATCTAATCGGGCTTGTGCTTTTTTCTGTAGATTGACATCGACCGGCTGGATCCGACGGCACAGGTCCTGTATCGACATGACGGCTCCTCTATTTACTTCAAGCGAAGCGATAGTCCACTCACGACCAAATGCACTTCATCCGCTCCGGCTGCAATCAGCTGATTCACTCGTCCGGCAAGCTCACGAAATGCTCGTGTCTCAGGCTCAGCCGGAACCAGGCCGAAGCCCAACTCATTACTGACGATGATCACCCTGGCTGCTGCAGTCCGCATCCTCTGCACAAGCGTTCCAGCTCGAGCAAGAATGACCGATTCGTTGAGGCCGGTTCCAACCAGATTACTCAACCACAATGTGACGCAATCGAAGAGAATCGTCCGGTACCGAGGTCCCTGTTTGGCAAACCATGTTTCCACTTCGAGCGGCTCTTCAACGGTCTCCCAATCCGCCGAGCGTGTGGCTTGGTGTCTGGCGATTCGTCCCGCCATTTCATCATCTAACCCCTGTCCTGAGGCAACGAATGCACGCGGCCCTCGTGAGCCGGCTAACTGGAGAGCGGCTTCGCTTTTTCCGGAGGCTGCCCCACCGAGGACAAGTACGATACGGCCTTTGGTCGGTCGGCGCTTACTCAGTTTTCGTGGCGACATCACGTTCCCATAAAAATTCCGGCTCACCCTGCGTCTTGGAAACCCAGCGAGCCAGCACGAACAATGCATCACTCAGCCGATTGACGAACTTGATGATCGTCGAATCGACCGGCTCCGTTTTTGAGAGGGCCACACACAACCGTTCGGCGCGGCGACAAACCGTCCGAGCCTGATGCAGAAACCCAGAAACCTTTCCACCTCCAGGCAAGATGAATTCTTTCAGCGGCTCCAGATCTTTCTGACACCGGTCAATTAGTTTTTCCAAACGTGTGACATCCCTCGTAGAAACCTGCGGCATATTGTTGAACGTTTGTCCTGGTGCCGTCGCCAGAATGCTGCCCACATCGAATAATTTGTTCTGCACCCAGCGTAGCTCGTCTTCAAGTTGTGCGGCAGCTGAATACTCGTCCACAACATCGGCATTCATCACCCGCACGACGCCGACCGACGCATTCAACTCATCGATCGTGCCGTAGGCTTCGACCCGCAGACTGTCTTTCCACACTTGTTGTCCGCCGGCCAGTCTGGTTTTTCCCGCGTCCCCTGTTCTTGTGTAGACCTTGGTGATGCGCATCCCCATCCCCTCTCTTGTCTTGGATCCGATTGCCCCAGGACTCCTCGTGAATTAACCGGCCGACTGGAATCCGACTCCGCCACCCGGCTGTTTCTAAATCGGGCTGCGCTTCAAACTTGGACACATAGCCGAGGCAGAGATAGGCGAGCACCGTCACTGATTTGGGTACGCCGATCACCCGCTTCAGCTTCTCGTGATCCAAAATACTGACCCAGCCTACGCCGATTCCCTCGGCCCTGGCAGCCAGCCAGAGATTTTGAACAGCGCAACAGGTGCTGTACAAGTCCGTTGCGCGCACCGTGGAGCGGCCAAGTACCGATGATCCGCCACGCCGTCGGCTGCAGGTGACGCACAGATTGATCGGGGCTTCTTCGATCCCTTCCAGCTTCAATCCCCGATACAGTGCTCCCTTGGCGCCTGCATACCGGGCGGACGCTTTGGTGTTGGCGTCGATGAAGAGATCCTTCACTGTGCGTTTCGTCCCATGATTACGGATGACCACAAAGTCCCACGGCTGCATGAATCCAACCGATCCCGCATGATGTGCTGCCGTGAGCAGCCGCCTCATCACCGCATCTGGAATCGGCCTCCGAAGAAAATTACGCCGGACATCCCGCCGTTCAAAAATCGCGCGATAGACCGCCTCCCGCTCAGCCTCTGAAAATCGGCTCTTGGTTCTCATTATTGTCTCGCTCGGTCGTCTTGCTTCTTGTTGGTCGAATCGGGCTGAGGCCAGAGCTCGCCGGCTGCGATTTTCCCTAAACAGTTGGAACAGAGACAATCCGTATATCGCGCCGCGATCCAATCCATCTGTGGCTCGGTAATGCCGAGCTTGCCACACCAGCACTGGTATCCGCCACACTCGAAGGTGTGGCCACAGCGTTCGCAAACCTTCTGAACCGGTCCTCTCAAAACTCCACTCCAGGTTGTGCCTTAATGCCGCTGCGAAACGGGTGCTTGAGCTGCTTCATCTCCGTCACCAGATCGGCCTCTTCGATCAATAGATCTTTGGCGCCGCGCCCGGTGATCACCACATGCTGCATCGGCGGTCGATTGCGAAGTGTCGGCAATACCTCTTCGAGATGAACATAGCCGTGTTTCAGCGCAATATTGAACTCATCGAGAATCACCATCGTATAGGAGGGATCGCTGAGGAACTCGCAGGCCTTTGCCCAAGCCTGTTGAGCAAATCGAGTGTCGCGCTCCCGATCCTGCGTCTCCCAGGTATACCCTTCCCCCATCCTAAGAAATGTCACCCGATCTCCGAATGCTTTCAGCATCCGCTCTTCCGCGGTATCGATGGCCCCTTTGATGAACTGCACCACTGCCACCTGCTTGCCATGACCAATACATCGAAGCGCCATCCCCAACGCGGCAGTCGTTTTTCCCTTCCCTGCGCCGGTATGGACGATCAGCAGACCTTTCTCATCCCGCGCCGCCTCGATGCGCCGATCGACCGACGCCTTCAATCTCTCCATTCTCGCTTTATGCTCGTGCTGCTCTGTCATCACACACCTCTGACTCACACAGCAGAAGATCCAGCAGAATGAGCCGGTCGCAAAACCGGCTGGCAAGGCCCAGGTCATGAATGGCGGTCACGGCCGTCAGCCGATTCTTGGTCACCCGTTGATGGACGAGCTGCAACACGTGCAGTTGATGCGAGAGATCCAAGCTCGCGGTTGGCTCATCCAGCAGCAGCAGGCGTGGCTGCTGCGCCAGAGCCCGCGCGACGGTCACGCGCTGCCGTTCGCCTCCCGACAATTCCGTCACGGAACGGTCCGCGAAAGGCGTGACCCGGGTGTGTCGCATCGCGTCTGTTGCGATCGCGTGATCCTCGGATGTCTCGCCGGCAAATCGATCCCGGTGTGGATAGCGCCCCATCAACACAATGTCCTTGGCTGAAAACCTGAAGTCGCTCACCGTCGTCGCTTGCGGCACAGAGGCAATCTGTTGAGCGATCCGGCGACGGCAGAGGGTCGAGAGCGGAACCTGATTCAAGTAGACGCTGCCCGTGCTCGGTTCCACGAGCCCTGCCATGATCGACAAGAGCGTGGTTTTGCCGGCGCCGTTCGGCCCGATGATGCCCACCAATTCACCGGTCTTCACGGTCAGACTGATCCCATCCAACAACATCCGTCCGTTGCTGCACCGGCTCACGGCTTCCAACGTCATAAGATCGGACATGATTTACACAACCTCCGTCCGAATACGCTGTCGTTGAAGCAGGTAGACAAAAAACGGCGCGCCAAGGAGCGCTGATCAACGCGGTCAACATCAGCACACGACGTTTCGTCTGTTGCATCTCGACGCCGACACCGGACGCTCCTGCTTCTCCTGTTGCCGCCACAATGTTCAACTCATCGGCAAACAGCAGCAGGAACATCCCGCCCACGAGGATCGGCCAGGACGCTAAGCCCACATGGGACCAGCCGCGTCCGTCTAACCCACCTAATAACCAAAAGAGCACCTCGCGGAACGCAAAAATGTCTTGGGCTAACGTCAACAGTAACGACGTAAGGGCCGTGGCAAACGCACTCACGGCGAGACCGGAGAGGAGCAGCGTAGCCAACGGCGTACGCCCGGCCTGCGTCGAGAGGATATAAATGGTCCAGGTCGTACCAGCCGCCCCGACAAAAGCGAGTACTGGCAACGACCACAATGCGCTGGCAGCCAACCCGCTCATGACCGCGATGACCGCCCCAAGAGCGCCGCCGCTGCTTATGCCGATAATCCCGGGATCGGCCATCGGATTACGAAACAACCCCTGCAGAACGGCGCCGGCCAGCGCGAGAGCCCCGCCGACGAGCGCAGCCAGGATGACCCGGGGTAGACGCAGGTACCACACAATGGCCTCGTACGCGGTCTGGTCAGGCAACCAATTGACCGGGACGACCCCGATGGCCTTCCCCAGGAGCACCGCGACAATCGACGGAATCGGGATCGACACGGATCCCACTGCCGTCGCGATCAGCACACTCCCCAGTAATACGGTGATCAGCACGACATGAATGACGGGGGCTCTCCTCATCGCGAGCCCTCCTCAAATACTTCCGGGTGCAGCAGTCGCGCAATCGTCTCCACCGTCTCGGCAATATGGTGCGAGCTGGTGACCAACAGGCGCGCCGGAACGCTGTACACTCGCTGATCGCGTAACGCCTTCACGCCTTGAAACGCCGGATCCCTCAGCAACGCCTCGCGAAACCCGGACTCCCAACGGCGCGCATCTCGGAGCAGGATCACGTCAGGGTCGGCCACGATCACTCGCTCTTGCGATACCTTCCGTGAGCCGGTGATGCCCATCTCAGCGGCGAGGTTCACCCCGCCGGCGGCCCGAATGACATCGTCGAGGGTGGTCTGGCGTCCGCGCACCCAGATGCCCCCCGATGACGACGAAGTCCGGCGACTGCATCAGGATGCGTTCGATGTCGCCATTGAGTCGTGTGGGAACGACGACGGCCTCATGGACCACGTTTGAACTATCGGGATTGTCTGCCAGCGCGCTCAGACCGACCAGCCGCTCCGGTGCCAGAGCCAAGAGGATTTCATCGCTCATCACGTTGACAGACACAATCCTCGTGGGAACGATCCCCCTGTTCACCGGCACCGGTTGGACACTGGTCTGCGATACAAGCCGGATCGCCGCTGCCGAGAGAGCGACTCCGAGCACCGCGACCAGCCACAGCCGGCCATACGACATCCGTCTGCCAGGTGGAGCCGGTGGTGGGAGAGAGGGCCCTTGGGACGCGAGACCGAACACCATCGTCTTCATCAATGGCCGGAGGGTACAATATTCGGCATGGAAACATCCGGCACCCATTCCGTCGCTCCGGAAAGGTATTTCTGTCGCATGTCGTTCCATAATTTCAGTCTCGTCCAATCCGGTTTCTGAGGCTTCAACCGGTCGCTCAGATAGGGATTCGGAAAAAACACCGTCAACATTTGCTCGTCGGCGCCGTTCCACATCCGAAATCCCCAACTCCCGCCGGTGCAGCTGTTGCCCATGCCCCGGAAGAATACAGCCTTTGAGACACGGCGTATGTTCGCCAGTGCCTCAGGAGTCGGATTGGCTTTTGTGCCGCGATGGTTTCCGATGCACAGGTGAAAATGCCAGTCACCCAAATCTACGGTGAGATACCCGTCGAGGATGGTCAGTTTCTTCGGCGGTTCGACGAGTCGCACCTCGAACACGGCTCCCTGAATACAGGGGCCGAACACGATCTGCGACCAATGCGTTTCGAACAAGTCTTTCATCAGCGCAAGCAGCGCCTCCTCCGTCGGCTCCATATACTCATACTCGTAACGTGTCCCCTCGATCCCGCGCACTTGATCCGTCTTGTACGCCGATGCTCCCATGTCGCCATCCTCCTACAGTGAATGTTAGTGTAATCCGAACACGATCGGCACTTTGACCAGCACCTTCTCCGCTCCCAGCGCGCGCGGGAGCCTCAAGGGCGACGCTTCGGCCACCAGCGCGCGCGCATCTTCGTCGAGCCGAGGATTCCCTGAGCTTTCGACTATGCGCGAATCGATGATCCGCCCATCGGCCAAGATTGCCGCCGCGATCACGATGCGCCCTTCCCAGCCGTTCAGTCGCGCATCGAGGGAGTAGCGCTTGCCCTCCTCGACGCGGGCACGGAGTGCGAGCCCCACCCATCCGAAGTCGCTCCGAGAAGGCGCCCGTTCCGAGGCAACAGGCTCTGCCGGAGGGCCGACATCAGACATCGGCCCGCCACGATCCCGACATCGGCCCGCCACGATCCCGCAGCGCCGTCACGATGGCGCTGAACTCTGAGCCGGACGGCTCCTGCGCACGTGCGGTCGGCTCGTCCTGCTCGACCTCTCTACTTGTTTCGTCACGACTGGTATCCGTGCTCGACTCGACGGAAGCGGATCGGTCATCAGTCGCGCGAGAAGACTCGTCCGTGGCGGTAGTCATCGCAACCGATTCGATCGGAATCACCCCGTTCTCGTCAAAGACGACCGGCTCTACTGGCCGCGCGACGGCCGGAGAAGCCTCCCGCCGTGCCGTCGCATTCGCCGATGTTGTGAGAGGTTCAGACCGGCGATCGGCAGGCGACTCTCCTTCAAACTGCTTCGATCTCAATGGGGCTTCCTCCGTCTCCATCGATGAAGCTGACGCAACCTTGCCGGTCGTCAGTTGCACCTCCCATTGAAACACTTCCTGCATGTCCTGCCGAGGCAGTATCGGCCCTCCCCAGACCATCGTACCCAC
>JACRQB010000211.1 GCA_016222925.1 Nitrospirota bacterium
CTGGAACCCACCGAGCGTTTCCAGGACGGTCGCGCCGGTATACCAGGGCATCTGCTCGCTGCGATTGGCGATGTTGTCGCCGAGCTTGGCACTCACTGGAATGAACTGCGACGGCACAGCTTTGAACTGCCCCAGAAATTCGCGATACTCTTTTTCAATCCCGTCGAACACGTCTTGCCGGTAGCCCACCAAATCCATCTTGTTGACCACCACGGCAAACTGTCGGACGCCCAGCAGCGATAAGAGATAGCCGTGCTTCTTGGACTGCTCCTTCACCCCTTCCAACGCATCGATGAGCAACAGTGCCGCCTCGGCCCGCGCTGCGCCGGAAATCATGTTCTTGAGAAATTCTTTGTGCCCGGGCGCATCGATGATGATGTATTGCCGACTCTTCCACATGAAAAATGTGCGAGCCGTATCGATCGTAATCCCCTGCTCCTGCTCTTCGAGAAAGGCGTCGAAGAGGAAGGCATATTCGAATTCCTTCCCCTGTTGCTTGCAGATGGCCTGCACTTTTTCCAACTTACCGTCGGGAAGCGAGCCGGTATCGGCATAAAGTCGGCCGAGCAACGTGGACTTGCCATGATCCACATGGCCGACGATCACGATGTTCAAATTTTCAGACGGCTTTGTTTCGGTCGGTGTCATATTTCATTACTCTCCAGAATACTCAAACGGACAGGCCCGTCAGCATTCTGCCTACATGTATCCATCCTTGCGGAGAAGCTCCATCCCCCGACCTTCATCCTGCGCTCGGCCTGACCGCTCAGCCACGGTAGTGTGGCGAAGTTCTTCAATGATCTCGTCCACCGTCTTGGCCGTGGACTTGATCGGTGTGGTGCAGGGAGCGCAACCAAGGCTGCGGTACCGTATCCCCTCGCCTTTATCGAGGTACAAGTCGATGAAGGGAATATTTTCGAGCTTGATGTATTCCCAAATATTGATTTCCGTCCAGTCCAAAAGAGGATGAATCCGAATGTGCGTACCGGGCGGGAATGTGGTCTTGTACTGGTCCCAGAGCTCAGGCGGCTGATCCCGAAAATCCCAATCTCCGTGTTTATCGCGCGGGGAAAAGTATCGCTCCTTGGCTCTCGTGCCCTCTTCGTCTGCGCGGACGCCAAGGATGACGCCGGTGTATCCCTTGTGCTCCAAGAGTTGCTTGAGACCGTTCGTTTTTAAGGCGGTGCAACAGACGACGCGGCCCATCGTGTGGTTCATACCCGCCGCCAGGGCCTCTTTGTTCTGGCCGACGACCAAATTCAATCGCCATTCCCGAGCGAGACGGTCGCGATACTCGATCATTGCCGGAATTTTGTAACTGGTATCGACATGCAGGAGCGGGAACGGGACATGTCCGAAAAAGGCCTTGCGGGCCAGCCAGAGTAGCACCGTGGAGTCCTTCCCCATGGACCAGAGCATGGCGAGATTGTCGAAATGTTTGTAGGCTTCTCGGAGAATATAGACGCTTTGATCTTCCAGTTGCCGCAGGTGTTTCATACCCCAAATCCTTCCGCCTTTCGTCCTACACTGCGACCTGCTGTCGCACCAAGTCATCAAGCTTACGCACCGCCGCGCCCCCCTCAATGGCTTCGCGTACCGCCGGGAAGCAGGCCGATAACGACGTCCCTTTCCCCGCTGCGTACAGTAACATCGCGGCGTTCATGAGGACCCACTCTTTTGGCCCGCCCTGCACCCGATTCTGAAGAATATGGCGGAGCAGATCCGCCTCCTTTTCTCGCTGATCGGGGGGAAACCCGGCCATCTCCCGCGATGGGATAAAGGTCAGTCCAAAATCTTTCGGAGTGATCTCCAGCGGTCTGATGCGTTCATCGCGAAGCTCCAGAACTCTCGTCGCCATCGAGGCAGACAACTCCGGATCGCCCTCGACGCCGCGAATCACCATTCCCCGCGGACACCCGAGCATTCGTAGCGCTTCAGCCGTTTTCTCGAAGTGCGGTGGATGCGACAATCCCACTACCTGCACCTTAGCCCGAGCCGGGTTCAATAACCTGGCAATCGGATGAAACACGTTCCTGACACCAAGCTCTTGGCGCATCTCCAAGAATCGGTACACAGGTGGATGATAGAGTCCGATATCGAGATAGGCGAAACCGTTCCTGTGTAATTGTTCCGTCACCCGCTTGGGGTCTGCATCCACCGAAATGCCTAAGGCCTTCAGTACCCCAGCAGTGCCTGGGCGCCCAGGAATGCCATCGTACCCGTGCATCAACACTGCGGCTCCAGCTGAAACCGCAACGATCGAGGCGGCAACGATTGCATGAAATGTATCCTGCTTCCCGGCATAACTCGGCACATCGACGAGTGCTAAATCTTTCGAAACTGCGAGAGGCGGCACATACTGCCGTGCCGCAGCCGTCAACGCCGCGAGTTCAGTGACTGACTCCGACTTGAACCGCATGGCGATGAGAAAGGCCCCCACCTGGGCAGGACTCGCCTCCCCTTCGATCAAGGCCTTCATCGCTTGTTTACACTCATCCCACGTGAGGTCTTTGGAAGCCTTTGGCCCTTTAGCAATCTTGGCGAGGATCTCTTGAATCGGCATGTTACGCCTTATGTAACCCACACTCAGTTTTAGAAAAATTCTTCCAGCGCCCGGCTCGCGGATCATCACCGGACGCCACGGGTGCCGTGCAGTACGTGCACCCGATGCTGGGATAGTTCTGATCGTGGAGCGGATTGTAGGGAACTTCGTAGACCTTGATGTAGCTCCACACATCGGCCCACGTCCATCGGGCCAGTGGGTTCACCTTGATCAATTTAAATTTCTCGTCCCACTCGATCAAACCAGCATTCGCACGGGACGGTGCTTGATCCCGCCTGATGCCCGTAATCCATGCGTCATAGCCTTTGAGGACGCGAGTCAGTGGCTCGACTTTCCGCAATTGACAGCACTGATCTGGATGGCTGGCCCACAGGGCGTCACCATGGGACTCTGCTTGTTGCTGAGGCGTCAGCAATGACTTCACTTGGATAACCTGCGCCGGCTTAAGCTCATACCGTTCAATCACTCGATCCCGCGTCGCATAGGTTTCAGGAAACAAGAAGTCGGTATCGAGATAGAACAACGGCACCAAGGGATTGATCCGATGGACCATATCGACAAGGACCACGTCTTCCGCCCCAAAACTACAGGCCAGAACAATCTTCCCGTATCGTCCAATGGCGGACGCCAATACATCCTGCGGCTGCCTCGTCTCAAAACCAGCGCTCCAGGTTTTGAGCTCTGCGATGAGTTCGGATTGGCCGTTCACTCCCATGGCAAATCAGATCCTTTACCCTTCCACCTTCTCGACCAAAATCCGATAATGCGACGCTTCCGACTCCAA
>JACRQB010000212.1 GCA_016222925.1 Nitrospirota bacterium
CCCGTGTCATGATCTTCTCACCCATGCGGCTCAGGATCACTGTGATCCGTCCTCCTTGCGGGGTGTATCTGAGGGCATTCTCGATCAGGTTTTCGAGAACCCGTTCGATCAGTCCGATATCGGCTGAGACAACCGGGAGAGCTTCTCCCAACTTCGCCTGGAGCGTCACCTGCTTGGCTTCGACGGTCACCCGAAACTTTTGGACCACGTCCTGCACCAGTTCGCCAAGGGAAAACGATTCAAGGCGAGGCCTCATCTCCTGCGAGTTCAGTTTGGCAAGCTCGAACAGTTCCCCAATCAGTTCTCCTAATCGTTTACTCTGCGCCACGGCAATGTCCAGATACCTCTGTCGCTCCTGCGGCGAAAGCACACCTTCCTTCAGCACCAAGGTCTCCAGATATCCCTGTAAGCTGGTGACGGGCGTGCGAAGATCATGGGAGACATTGGCCATCAATTCTCGCCGCAACTGATCGGTTTCTTTCAACTGATGAACTTGTTGGCGAATGCGATCCGCCATTTGTACAAAGGTCGTCTCCAGCTTATCAATTTCATCCGCTCGCCTAGCCGCCAATGGTCGACTATCGGAGCGAGACAAGACGTCGGGCTGTGCTGAGAGTTCGTCGCGCCTGAAGGTGTCCATCGTCGAGGCCAGGGAGTTGAGTCTTCGTGTCAAGAGTTTCAAACAGAGCAGTCCAGCTAGGAGGGCACAGGCCAGGATGGCCCCTCCAGTCCACAGGCTCAACTGAAGAATATAACTCTTCTCAAGCATCTGCATGACCGAATCGAACTCTTCCCCGCCCAGGATGATATACAGATAGCCTTCGGTGGAACCTCCCAACGTTTCAATCGGAAAAACAGAAAATACTTTCTGACGGGTGAGATCACGAGGGTCATCTCCAAGAATCGGGAAGTCCTCTGCGCCAGACAAGAAGCGATTGAGCGGGTCGAGGGAGATGCGTTGTCGTTTGACCTTCTCAGGGGGAGCAGAAAAGGTCAGAATTGTGCCCTGTGGATCAAGCAGATACAGTTCAATGCTGGGATTGATCACCATCAGTTGGTGAAAGACTTCCTTCAGCACCTCGTCATTAACCCGTCCCTCCTGCATCAGGACCTTCTCGGACACCATGCGCTCGGCTAAGGTTCGGTTCAGCTTCTGGCTGACTTCTTGGAAGTATGATTGAGTGGCATAGAGCGTGAGCATAATGGCCACGGAGCCGATCACACAAAAGAGCCCGAAGAGAAGGGCCGCTAACTTTCCATACAGGGTGTTGAACATGCCGTTACCGTTCCGCGCATTCCTCAGAAAAGCTATAGCCGACCCCCCACACGGTTAAAATGTACCGAGGCCGACTGCTATCATCCTCGATTTTAGCCCGCAGCCGATTGATATGGGAATTCACGGTATGTTCATACCCTTCGTGTGAGTATCCCCACACGACATCCAATAGTGTGGCACGGGTATAGACTTGGCCAGGGTGTTGGGCGAATTGGAGCAAGAGGTCAAACTCTTTGGCCGTCAACTCGATCAATTGACCGCGCAGCTGGACCTTTCGTTTATCAACCTCAATCACGAGGTCGCCTGCACGAATGGTCAGGGGCTTGGCGAGAGGAGCCTGTGCGCGAAGCGCGTCCATACGCCGAAACAAGGCTTTCACTCGTGCGAGGAGCTCCAAAATGCTGAATGGCTTGGTGAGGTAGTCGTCTGCACCCACTTCCAGGCCCAACACCCGATCCAGTTCCGTCGACTTGGCTGTGAGCATCAGGACAAGACTGTACTTCGATGAGGCGCGCAGTTTCCGGCACACTTCCAATCCATCTATTCCAGGAAGCATCAGATCGAGAATAATCAAGTCATAGGACTTGGCAAGGGCCTGCTGAAGTCCTGCTGGACCATCCTGCGCCACATCAACTTCATACCCTGTATCACGCAGATGCAGCTGCACGAGCTGAGCGATGTCAGGATCATCTTCAACGACAAGAATTGTACGAGACACCATGTCTTCTCCAGCTTGTCCACCGCCAAGCAATTGACCATGACCTGACCAGCGCCGGCGATCCAGTACTCGAACCGACATCACCAGTCTCACCCACTCAGAAGCCTCGCCTACGCGGGGCTTCTGAGTGGTCCTGAGACTATGGACCTGACCTCGGCTGCGGTTATCGCGCAACAAGGCCATTGGCCCCATTAGGGAGGCCAGAAACGCCAGTCCCTGGGGTCAAGCGCCCAGTGCCACGATCGACCCGAAAGACCTCGAGGGAATCGGATCCTCCATTGAGCACATACAAGAACCGACTGTTCTTGTTCAATGCCATGTCAATGGGGCCGGCCCCGGTGGGCGTTGCCACGGCTTCCTGTAATGTTAACCTCCCCGCACTTCCCACCCGATAACTGGAAATGTTGTTACTGCCGGTATTACTAGCATACGCAAACTTTCCGTTCTTGGTAATCACGATCCAGCACGCGGCCGTTTGGGTGGTGGAGACCGACCCACTCCGGACGGTCAATTGTCCATCGCGTAGGCTGTACGAAGAGACGGCAGACCCATTCGGTGCGCCTCCGAAGGCCTCACTGACCACCAACACCCCTCGTGGAGTAAAGGAAAAGCCGAACGGGGTTGCGCCGTTGGATCGCTGCGAAACCGGCGCAGATGCCACACCGTCCTCATCCACCGCATAGGTGTCGATGATGTTTGTTGCTTTTTCCGACCAGCGTATCTCCCGAGAGATTGAACGAGATTTGCGCCGGCGCGGTGTTGGCCCCGCTGAGCGGCTGATTCGATCCAGCGATAGGCTTCAACTTGTTGTGGTGCGTCAGCTTGAACCCCGCAATGTTACCCAGCCCCTGCCCTCCTGCGTTCAATACATAGACATAATCCTCATGCGTGGCAATGCTGATCGGGCTGGTTCCTCCGGAAGGCACTCGGTCTATCAGCTTAAGGTAACGTCCATTGATTTCGAACACCGAGATATCATGACTACCAGGGTTCACGACTAAGAGGGCGTCGCCATCATCGCTGAAGGCGAGGGCGCCTTGATTGCCCAATCCACCTCCTGACCCCTTCCCTCCTGTTGAAAACGATCCAGCAGGAACCAGCGTGTCTCCATGCTGCCTGAATGCCAAGACCGCATTGCCGTCTGTCCCATTCGACATCGTGTAGACTGTTGGCCATTGCCATTCCTCGTTGGCAAATACCGAGCTGGCCACCCACCCAGAAAGCGTGATCGCCGTTGCCAGCGTACCCATGATCAATGTACGTATCATCCCATCCTCCTTAGTTTATGGACAAATTGCAAGAAATCGACCCTTCCACGATAGCGTCGCCATCTCACGCTGCTCTCGCGAAAGCATCACATTTTTGTCACAGAGTTGAGGCTTGGGACATTGGCCTCCGGCCCCCTGGAGGATTCAATAGCCAGGAAACAGAAGGATAATGGGAATGTCTGGGATTCGACGACGGGTGTGTTTGAACTCAGTTCATTCAACGAGCAGGGGCGGGATACGAGATTGAGGCGTGTGCGTGGCTCTTCTTAACGCGCTTTCATAAACACAATATCGCCGTAATAGGCGGTCGCTCGTTCCTTCGTGTTGTCCGTATCGCTCATGATGGCGACACCATTGATCATCGGCGGGTCTTCCCCGAAGGCCTTCCTGTAATCCTCATAGATGTTTCGTGATTCATCGACCCAGAGTCCGATACTGCTCGGACCACTTTCCACGACGACCATTTTGACAAAGTCCGTATAGGCATTGTCGATGATGGCCCCAACCGGAGCTTTCGTTTCCCACACGTAGCTGATGGCTCCGATCGGAATATCCCCAAACAGTGCCTGGCCCGCTTTATACTTGAGCTTCTTTCCAAAACTCACCCTATCAGGGTCGTATTCAAACGTGATGTAGAGTCGGGCCGGATAGTCATCCCCGTCTTTTCTGGTGGCATTGCTCTTCTGAAGCAGATTCTCGACCTTCCAGCGCCATCGTACGATTGGAAATTCCTTCGGATCGATCCTGACTTCTTTGGTCAAGCCTGATGCCGATGAATCGCTCATGGCCTTGACGACGACTTGGGCCCCGTCTTTCACCAGTTCGTACGTCGTTAGCTTGGGGATCTTCTTGAAGGTCAGCGGTTTCCACCCGTCCGGCAGCCTCGCTCCCGGTTCGCTTATGGAAAATCGCGCGACCTCCACCGTGGTTGGACTTTGCGCCCGCGCTAATACAGCCGGCAACGCCGCGCAGACCATGAGGACAAGATTGATGATGGGATTCCGCCTCATTCCGCCGCCCCCGCCCCTCATCTCCTCATCCAAGCAAACAGCTTCACCAAGATATGTTTCGTGCCTTGTGAGAAATGTGCTTTCCGCCAGAGATTCACGACCTTCTTATTCACTTCTGCTTGGGTCGGATAGGGATGAATCGTGCCGGCGATTGTTTTCGCTCCTGCTCCCGCCTTCATCGCCACGGAGAATTCATTGATCAGATCGCCGGCATGGGCAGCCACAATCGTTGCACCGAGGATCTTGTCTGTCCCCTTTTGAATATGCACACGGGCAAACCCTTCCTCTTCTCCGTCAAGAATCGCCCGATCCACTTCTTCGAGCTTGTACGTGTAGGTTTCGACCTCCAGCCCTTTCTCTTTTGCCTCTTTTTCGTACATCCCGACATGGGCGACTTCCGGTTCGGTGAAGGTGCACCAGGGCATGTTCAATGACTCCACATTGGCATACCCTAAACCCAGAGGATGTGGGAACAGCGCGTTCTGGATGATGATTTGCGCCATGGCATCAGCGGCATGCGTGAACTTGTAGCGTGAACAGACATCGCCTGCCGCGTAGATATTAGGATTCGATGTCTGCAACCTGGCATTCACCTTGACCCCGTTCTTGTCGTAATCGACTCCTGCGGCCTCCAGTCCTATCTTCTCTACATTGGGTGTTCGTCCGACTCCGACAAGAATTTCGTCGACTGTCACATCGTACTGCTGCCCGTGCGAATCAACCGTCAATCGCTTGCCGTCATCCGTCTTTTGTGCCTTCAGGTCTTTTCCGCAGCAGAGTAGTTTTACGCCATCCCGAACCATTTGCTGCTCGACAATGTCCGCCGCATCGCGGTCTTCATTTGGCATGATGCCGTGCATCGCTTCGATTAGATAGACCTGACTCCCAAAACGAGCAAAGGACTGCGCCAGCTCGCATCCGATAGGGCCAGCCCCGATCACTCCAATACGCTGCGGCAGTTCGGTCAGTGAAAAGACAGTTTCGTTCGTCAGATATCCAGCCTCCTGAAGGCCGGACGTTGGAGGTGTCGATGCTCGGGCGCCAGTACAAACAGCGGCTTTGGCAAAGGTGAGAACCCGACTACCTGCTGCGCTTTCCACGTGAATTGTTTCGGCACCTAGAAACCGTCCGCTACCGATATACACGTCGACACCAAGTTTCGTATATCGCTGGGCCGAGTCATTCCGGCTGATGCGGGCCCGCAGCTTACGCATCCGAGCCATGACCGCACCGAAGTCATACTTCACACCAGCGGGAATGTGGAGGCCGAACTCTGTGGCCTTCCGTAAGTCGGCCCAGGCTCTGGCTGCTCGAATCACTCCTTTCGACGGCACGCACCCAACATTGAGACAGTCCCCACCCATCAGATGTTTCTCGATCAATGCGACCTTCGCTCCAAGGCTCGCGGCGACGACGGCCGTGATCAACCCGGCAGTCCCCGCTCCGATCACGACGATGTTGTAGCGGCCGGTCGGCTCCGGATTGACCCATTCAGACGGATGGACATTGGCGACAAGCTGCTGATTGAACTCGTCGTCCGGAATGACTAGAGGCTGATCGTGCTCACTCATTCCCGCGATCCTTCGTAGAGGTTCCGTCATCATAGCGTGACACTCTTCGTTGCGTATCGTCAATCGGTATGGTCATGCCGATTTTGTCGCGTACCTTTTGTAAACCACCGGCACCATAGCCAGAAGTCCCAAGAGTACAAAGGCTGCGATAACATTAGGCGAAGCGATTTCTTTCAGTGCATTGATCGTACCCAATTGGCGTCCCGCATAGGCATAGACGAATGAACCAGGAATAATTCCAATCGCCGTCGCGGCTACATAGGTTCCTACACTGACCCGTGTGAGTCCCGACACGAGATTCACCACAAAGAATGGAAAGAGCGGGATGAGTCGCAAGGTCAATAAGTAGCTGAACGCGTTCTTGGCAAATCCTTCTTGGAATGGTCCCAACCACTTGCCGAACTTCTGTTCAACCGTATCCTTCAACAAATACCGTGCGGTGAGAAATGCGAGGGTCGCTCCGGTCGTCGCCCCAATATTAATAAACAGCGTTGCCATGGTGGCACCGAATAGAAGAAGGCTGCGATTGCCAAGGTGACAACTATCACAATGAAGATCTTCCCTAGGTTCGAGCTGTTGGATTCACTTTGATTCAAGGCAGGGGTTGTCATAACGGCGTCGTGGCGTATCATGGTGGCTCCTTGTAGTTCTGTCAATGAGATAAGCTGCTAGCGTGTGTGTCCGGCTAGACGAGAAAACCTTACATGCTTGCGCGACGGATGAGCTGCGCCTAGCGAGGTTGTTTTTTAGAGCATATAGAAGCTGTCGGAATATCAGTTCAAGACTGATCGAGGCTCATAGGTTGCCAGATCAGCTTTAATTCCCGTAGTCTGTTTAAGAGGAGGCCGCAATGGATGAACCAAACAGACTGACAAAGACGAAAGAACAGTGGGCCAAGGCTCGTCGAGGTGGAGAAGAACGCGAAGTGTTTTATGAAGGAGACGAACGCCTCCCTCCAGGTCAGCACCTTGTTGACAACTTTCCCGTGCTGGATCTAGGTTTTAAGCCGGAGATTCCCTTAAGCGAATGGAGGCTCAGTATCGGCGGATTTGTCGCTGCCCCTGTTGCCTGGACATGGGAGCAATTCTTGGCACAACCCCAATTCAAAGACCGATCGGACTTCCATTGTGTCACCTCATGGAGCCGGTATGACAACGACTGGGAAGGCGTGAGCTTCAAGCACATCATGTCTATTATGCAACCGCTGTCGCTTGCCAGATTTATCCTGTTCAAGTCCTACGACGACTACACGACGAACCTCCCACTTGAGGTCTGTGACGATGACGATGTGCTGCTCGCTCATAGTTGGAACGGCAAGCCCCTATCCCGAGACCATGGGGGGCCGGTCCGTGTGATCGTTCCAAAACGGTATGCCTGGAAGGGTGCGAAGTGGGTGAAGGAAATTACGTTTTCAGATAAAGATGAGAAGGGGTTTTGGGAAGTCCGAGGGTATTCGAACACTGCGCTTCCGTGGAAGAACGATCGCTACGGGTAGCGGTTATTTCTTGATCCACCCACCCGGACCTTCAACGAAGTTTCCAGGTTTGGTATTCTGAACGGCTTTTTCTCCGGCGAGCGTTTCAACGGCCTGGACGTTGGTGCCGTTTCGCTTTGCAATATCTTCATAGGCCTGCCGCCGCTTCTGATTCACGTCTTGGATCAATGCTCGGGCTTCGGCATTGGCGGGGTTCACCGCCCCCAGGTAGCCGTTGGATTGTTCTCCGACCAACCCGTTTGCTTTCGCTTCATCCAAGGACAGCGCGAACCCGGTAGAAGCGACCGCAGTCCATAGGGTCGCCACACACACCGCGATGGTCAACCGTGCAATGAGCATCATGCCCTCCAGTAGCTAGAATAGCCCGCTGTCATTCGACAGAACCTGATCCAAGTCCTTGTCGACTTTCAGCCGAATCTCGTGATCGATCTTCACATTGAGATTAATCGTAATCGGTTTGTCCGACGCAGCCACCTCGACTCGTGGGGTGCAGGCACCCACGGTCAGGAGCAGAGAGAGCCACGCCAGTACTCCGGCACCTATCCGTATGGTTTCGCTCTGCATGGTCCACCTCATAATGGTCCTACTCGTTTATACTTTCGTTCGATAATCCCCTGGATATCTTCGACCAAGCGAAGGCTTTTGAGGAGCGTTGGGATGTGCTCCTGCACGGTCAGGTTGAAGTGGATCGGAGGGGTATTGTGGAGGTCCATCCCCCCCGGAGGCTGTGCCTCGATCACTCCATCTTTCACAATGGCCCCACCCGATGTGATGGTGACGGGAAGCGTCCCATTGAGGGTTCCGGTTCCTTGAAGCCCCTTGTGTTGTTCCACGTTAAGAATTTTCGCAAGATCAAGATTCCGCAGAGAAAACGTTGTGGTGACCGGTGGTGTGGCTAAGTCTACCACAGGACCCGGATTACTGATGATTCCTCCAAACAGTTCGCACTGGAAGTCTCTGACCTCGACTAGCGGCAGCGTGTCCGCTAATTTCCACCGTATCTGGTAGGAGGCCACAAGGTTTGTCACGTCAACACCACTCTGCACTGCCGCAACGGCGATTGAGGCTGGTTGGGTCATGACAATTGATTCAAGCCCCTGGGTGTGTAACACCATCGTAGTGCTCAAACCCTTCACAATATAATCGGTGTAGTGGCCGGATAGTTTCTCGGCCACAATCTTCGCGGTTGCTGAGACGGTATTCATCATATTGATCCGGTCTCGGAAGCTGCTCGACCAGGAGGCATCGACAGTGGCCGTGAATATTCCATCGATCAGATCGGATGAAGGAGGAAGCCCCATGATCATCTTGCTCAGCCGCTGGTCGGTGCCATTAAACGTCAGCGGGCCGATGACACCATGCATCATTCCTTGCGCCGTCTGCAGCGGTTGCTCGATCCTAGCGGTCAGGAATCCTTCGTGCGCCGGGGTATCGACTCGCAGGTCGGCCTTGAGTCCGCTCTGATCTGCCGAGAATTTGACTATCCAATCACTTGTGGCAGGTCCCCAAGAACCAGACTCCGGCCTGACCCCCGCGACCGACAACGTTCCGTGTGTAGTCCATGCGGCCCTGGTCGTTTCCGTTCCCTGGAGCCTCAAGATACCTCGCGTGATACGAATGTTCCGACCGCTTAGTTTCATGGTCGGAGTTCCAATCATCGAGATCATCTCTCCCCCGCTGCATTTGACCGCTGTCAGGTCGCAGTCAACTGTCAGCGGCTCTGACAAATTTAGCGTGACGCTGGAAATAAGCGCGGGGCTCTGTCCGATCTGTTTCGCCGTCACTGAAGATGGAGGTAACAGTATGCCACGTAGGTGTGTCCGATCCAGCTTCACTGTCCCTTGAACTCTTCCTGTTGCCTCCCTCGCTGATAGGCTTTCGGTAATAGCCTTCGGGAGAATACCTTCCAGGTGATAGGCCCCTTCGGCCAATACCAACTCATAGCCAAGGCCCTCGGCACGGGTGGTTTCAAACTGCGCCACCAACGGTCCTGGGGTCCGACCGTAGGTCACATGCAATGGTCCTTGCGCCACTGTACGTATGGGCGTTTCCTTCCAATAGAGAGTCCCCTGCACAGGCTTGCTATTCTCAATCCGTACCAGCTGATCCCCATGAGGAAGGATCAATCGGACCGCTTCGGGAATAATGCGTGGTTGGGTATTAATCGTCGCGGTCAGCAAGACACCGGGGCTCATGGCCCACTCTGCCTGCGTGGCATTTCCTCCGAATCTCCCCTCGTAGGCGACGGCAATATCCTTTGCCACGCCTTTCAGAGCCGGCAGCGTGACATTGACTCGCATAGTGCCGTCCAGATGTGTGTGTTCGTCTTCCCACAACGAGCTGAGTGCCGCCTCTGCGGCAGCATTCCCCGCCCAATCTATCGCTACCTCTCCCGTGACTTTTTCCAGTTCGGGACCGATCGGGACAAGGAGTGCAATGAATGGAGCCAGTTCTTGCACGTTGATCTCAAGGCGCCCATTGACCTGAATCTGTGAATTGTTCGGATGCGATTGCGACTGCCAGGAAACGATCGGCGCCGCTTGCGGTCGCTGCGATGCCAAGATCACCGACCAGGTACTGGCAGAATGGCCGATTACGGCCAGGCCATAAGATGCGGTATCGCGTCCGCGAAAGACGAGGTGACCACCGACCTCTCGGCCGCTGTACGTCAGATTTCCGTCAATCGTCACTCTGCGCAGCGGACCCGTTGCCTGTTCACGAAAGATGGTGAGATGATCGAGTTGCAACTCGTCGAACGGGAAGATCGGAAGACTGCGTAAGAGATCTCCTGCCGTCAACAATTGCCATGGTGATTGCTCATCATCAGGCTGATCCGTATCTCGTCCATCTTTCGCGGTGGGTTCGGTGGACTGCACGTTCAGCACATGGATGGCCGCGTCTCTGAATAAGATGCGACTGACACGCCCTTGAAGCAGTTCGGCCAGATCATATCGTATTTCCGTATCTGTCAGCGAGACCATCAGTCGTTCTTCGCCCAAATCCTGTTGAAAGGAAACCACGGGAATGCGCATATGCGTCCAGCCTGGATAGCTGAGCTGGAGGATGACGTTGCTGTAGCCGTAGTCACGAAGCCTATTCGCTAAGAGATAGGATGCGCTCAGCGGCAACAGTAAATAGCAGCTAAAGAGCGCCACGAGTCCAAGGAGAACGACAATTTGGTATCGTTGGGCCAACATCGTTTGCCTGATCCGCCTTAATTACTTGCAATGGTTGTCAAACAAATCCTCAAGCCCTGTCAAGAGATCCGAACGGCTCTGCCGTCGGACATGGTCCGATCGGATCCCTCTTGGAGCCGTGGACAGGGAGCGTTCATGACGGCGGAGACCGGACGGTGCAGAGCTTATCCTGAAGTCGGAAGAGATTCAGCCGCCGGTTCCTCGCACTTCTTACAGTTCAGATCGGTGCCCAGATGCTGCTCACGCCCTGCGACAGTGAGTACCCACGGGCGATTGATGAAGGGGGGCTGATGCCGTACGTGCTGCCCATGACCACAGGCCAGATCAGCCACCCAATCGCCGTGTTCGTCCTGGTGATACCCAATGATCGGCTGTTGCATAGTACAGCGATTCTCATCTTGCAGATGGAGGGCGGATAAAGATTAGAGCAGCGGACAAGTCACAGCATTTTCTCCGCAGCGGTCCGTTTGGTACAGCGCCAGGTTACCGTTTCTCGAATGGTAGTTCCAGCCGCTGGGCAGCGGGGAAATACCGCCAGTGCTTTGCTTCGTCCTGATCAAAGCTTCCGATAAATATGACGTCTCGATCGAGAGATCGAAATTCCGAGAGACTCGTGCGGCAGTTCTGTGAATCGATAACTCGTGCATCGTATTGCCCAACCACATACACCCTTCCCTTTGCTGCCTGATACACGTTCCGTCGACCGGCATACCCGGTATCGGGAAATAATTCGGTAGAGGAAGAACAACCGCTCATACTATTCACGTGCATGGTGATATTAAATCGCTGCAGGAATGGGTCCGTCGCCATTCTTGCGATGGTCAGTCGAAGTCCTGCTGCCGAGATCTCAGCCGAAGCCGGCTCGGGAGTGTTGCTGTTGCACCCGATGCAGAGGAGCATCACGCCTCCGAAGACGGCAGACCATGAACGCGTACTCACTTGGGTGCACGAACTTTTGGGGCTGCGCCAATGGCGTCAAGCCCCTCCTGAGCGCAGGTATCATCCAGATGGGCACCCGGTGCTCCACCGACACCGATCCCCCCGATCACTTCTCCGCTGATCTCGATGGGCAATCCTCCCCCCAGGATCAGAATCTCGTCGTTCATGTCCCGAAGGGCCTGCAGCGTAGGGACTTTCATGATGAGATCGGCTAACTCGCTGGTCGGGCGGCGCAGACTGGCTGCCGTGTAGGCTTTCTTCCGGCTACTATCGACCGTATGTGGCCCGGCACCGTCTGCACGTCCCATCGCACGCAGGACGCCAGCTCGATCAACTACGGACACGCTCACTCGATAGCCGTCTTTCTTGCAGGCGTCCAATGCCGCTTGAATTGCCTTAGTCGCTGTCCCAAGCGGTAAAACTGATTCTGTTGGAAGCTCGTCTGCAGACGTTGACTGTGGCGCGGGGAGCCCTGCGAGAGAGAGGACTATCGTTGCAGCAACGACGAGGCGACTGATTGGTTCCTGCACGAACGGAGGCATCATAGTCTCACCCACCCTTTCCTCTACCACGCACTCAGACTACGGATGCCCAAGGACGCTGTCAAGAGATCCAGCAGCTAGTTGGTGGGGTGCAGTGAGGGGTGTTCCTGAGAGACTGCCCGGTTCAGTCCAGTTGATCGAAGCTTGGGATTCGTCATCGGTAGCCCCAACTCTTCGACCATGGCACGTAGCGGTTCAGCGATCGACCAGGCCTGCGCCGGACAGCCTCGTGGATGGTGTGGAAACTCCCCGTCGAAAATTTCCGATACGTGCCCGAGACAGGCTTCTTGTAAATGGGCCTCTAGTCCGTTGAGGAATGATCGTGCCTCAGTCCTTGTTTCGGCCGTATCTCCGAACGTTTTCACCCAGGCCGTCACAAAAGGACCCAAGAGGAACGGCCAGACAGTTCCCTGGTGATAGGCGCTATCTCTTTCCATAGGGCCACCCTCGTACCGTGAGCGATACCGACTGTCCTGTGGTGACAACGTTCTCAGCCCCACCGGCGTGAGGAGATGGTCTTTGATCGTGCGGAGCACCTCCTTGGCCTGCTCCTTCGTCAGCAGATCATCACAGAGGGAGATGGCATACACTTGATTAGGACGGATTGATGGATCGTCTCCCTCAGGCCCATCGATCGTGTCGTACAAGTACATTCCGTCTTTGTACCAGAATTTTTTCCGAAAGGACTCCACCGCTCGTATCCGATTGTTCAGACAGTCAAGGGCATAGGCTGATTCGCCAAATTCAGCAGCCAGACGTGCGCCGACGTCCAGCGCTCTCATCCATAGGGCCTGAATTTCTACCGGCTTTCCGTACCGAGGTGTAACAACCCAGTCCCCGATTTTTGAATCCATCCATGTCAGTTGAACGCCGGGCGTTCCACCAGCGATGAGCCCATCCCTATCCATATGAATGTTGTATCGAGTGCCTCGACGGTAGCCATCGAGAATCTGTTTGACCGCAGGCCATGCGACGGATCGGATGCTCGTCCTATTCTGGGTGTACGCAAAATACCGGTCGACGGCATAGACGAACCAGAGTGATGCATCAATCGTGTTGTATTCCGGCCCCTCATCACTGTCAGGAAAACGATTGGGCACCATCCCTTCAGAAGCATGAGCGGCGAATGACTCGATGATGTGTCGGGCAACGTCATGCCGTCCCGTGACAAGGCACAACCCTGGAAGTGAGATGAAGGTGTCTCGCCCCCAATCCGTAAACCAGGGATACCCGGCGATGACCGTCTGCTTCGTGTCTCGCACCGCGAGAAATGTTTCTGCCGCCTGCCTGAATCCCTCGGCCAACGGATCGGCACTTGGCGCAGAGGTTCGCAATCGTGCGCGTCGCAAGCGTTCGCGAGAGATGAGCCGAGTGATGTCGGGGCTATCGGTCGTGTTGCTGGTAAATGTGACTGTGTGGGGTTTCCCAGGTTTCAGCTCAAATGTGAACTCGCCTGGTGACCACCAGTCTTCCTCATAATCAAGCCCTCGTTGCTGCTCCACAGGAAACTGCACGTGCCGATACCAATCTGGTTGATGACGATATGTACCCGAGTGGAAAGCTCGGACAGCCGACAGGCCGTCATAGGGAGACCAGGTTACGCAGTGTTGGCCAATCGTGGCCGACGTCGAAAGGCTTCCGTTCTCGTGATGCAGGCCGTGATACTCACGTTCCGTCAGCATCGGTCGCACTTTCAGCACGACAGGGGCACTCTTTGTGCCCATCAACTTCCATCGAATAATGACAAGGTCGCGTCCACGGACACAGAGGGTTTCACGTTGAATGAGTGTGCCACTACAAGCAAACGTCCATGTCGGCCAGGGGACCGATGAGAATGAGGTGCAGTGCCTGTATCCGTTGGGATGGAGTGCTCCTGGGTATAGGTTGGTGGAGAGAGAAAACTCCTCGTTACCGATGTGAGCCCATTCTTCGACATGATTGACCAGTACGTACCGATCGGTTGGTGGTCGGCGCGCCGTTAATAACAGCGCATGGTACCGGCGGGTATTGGCGCCGGCAACGGTCCCCGAGGCAAACCCGCCGCGACCGTTTGTCTCCAACCATTCAAAGCTCAGTGCGCGATCGAGATTTTGACAATCTGCTTTCTCAACTCTCATCCTCTCCACCACTACAGACGGCGGGGATTGCGTGATTTCCTATTGCGTGCGTTGCGCGCGCAAGGACACCACCGGTGTGCGCCGTCTACTCGCCGGATTGCTGGATTAGCTTTGCCACCAGTCCCGTCCATCCCGTCTGGTGGCTGGCCCCGACACCGGCGCCGTTGTCGCCATGGAAATATTCATAGAAGAGAATCGTATCGCGCCAGAATGGATCGTCCTGGAATTTCTTGGCACCTCCATAGACTGGACGTCGGCCAGTCTTGTCACGAAGGAAAATGTGCGTCAACCGTCGTGAAATCTCAGAGGCAACCTCATTCAAGGAAGCAAAGTGACCAGATCGGACCGGGCACTCGACTTTGTACTCGTCACCCAGAAAGTAATGAAACTTCTGGAGCGATTCAATCAGCAGATAGTTGACTGGGAACCAGATCGGACCCCGCCAGTTCGAATTGCCGCCGAAAAGCCCCGTGCTCGATTCAGCGGGTTCATAGTCCACCCGATAGTCGTTGCCCATGATGGACAGCACATAGGGATGATCCTTGTGGTAGCGTGAGAGCGCCCGGATGCCATAAGGGGAGAGAAATTCTTCTTCGTCGAGCATGTATCGCAACACCGACTTGAGCCTCGTGGGATTGACTAAGGACAAAAACCTCCGCACCTCTCCATCTTGTGAATGGGTCTCGACATGGGCGCTGAAATCAGGCCTGTTTTCAATGAACCACTGCATGCGATGCTTAAACCGAGGAAGTCTGTCGATCAACTCTGAGTCCAACGTCTCGACGGCAAAGAGCGGGATCAGCCCGACGAGTGACCGGACCTTGAGCGGACAGGTATGACCGTCCGGAAGGTGCAGCACGTCGTAGAAAAACCCATCTTCTCGGTTCCATAGCTCGATTTTTTCGCCGCCGATGTTGTTCATGGCTCGGCAGATGTACACGAAGTGCTCGAAGAACTTGCTGGCTACGTCTTCGTACGCTCGATTATCGCGCGCGAGCTCCAGTGCAATGGAGAGCATATTGAGGCAGTACATTCCCATCCAACTGGTCGCATCCGATTGCTCGATGTGACCGCCGGTTGGCAAAGGTGCGCTTCGATCGAAGACCCCAATATTATCGAGTCCGAGAAAGCCCCCTTGAAAGATGTTTTTCCCTTCTGCATCTTTTCGATTGACCCACCAGGTGAAGTTCAGCAACAGCTTATGGAACACTCGTTCGAGAAAGACGCGATCACCGATGCCTTTCCGCTTCTTCTCAATCTTATACACACGCCATGCAGCCCAGGCATGAACCGGAGGGTTGACGTCTCCAAACGCCCACTCATACGCCGGAATCTGACCATTCGGGTGCATGTACCATTCCCTGAGCATCAGGATGAGCTGTTCTTTGGCGAAGGTTGAATCGACCAGGGCCAGGGGGATGCAATGGAATGCCAAATCCCAAGCCGCATACCACGGATATTCCCATTTGTCAGGCATTGAGATCACGTCAGCATTGTAGAGATGGATCCAGTCGGAGTTCCGCCCATGGAGCCGCTCCTGAGGAGGATCCGGCATTCCCGGATCACCGACCAGCCAACGTCTTAGGTCATAGTGGTAGAATTGTTTACTCCATAGTAATCCGGCGAATGCTTGCCGCTGCACCCGCCGCGCATCTTCTGAAAGATCAGGTGGAGCCAGTTCGTCATAAAACTCGTTGGCTTCTCGGATCCGCTGCGTAAAGAGGCCGTCACACGTCGATGCTTCGAAACCTTCGGCGTTGTCCTTATCGGTCAGGCGAAGACGAATGATCTCCGATGCTCCGGGTGGCAAGGTCAGTACATAGTGCGCAGCGGCTTTTGACCCGAACTGCTCAGGGTTCACCGCATCCTTTTGACCATGAACCACGTAGTCATGAAAACTGTCTTTCACATAGGTAGAGCCTTCTTGATCGCCGTACAATCGTCGAGTATTCGTTTCATTCTCAGTGAAGAGTAATGGAGGCTTCCCTTCACACCACAGGCGACGTTGACCGTAATACTCATGATCGAACTCAATGACATTCATCCCTTGGGCAGGCTTCCCTGCACGCATTCTCGGCCGGCGGGCATCGAGTCCCCACGACCACGTATTCCTGAACCAGAGAGTGGGTAACAACGTCAACTCAGCGCAATCTGGCCCGCGATTCGTCACGTGAATGCGAACGAACAGATCCTCCGGCGTCGCCTTTGCGTACTCCACGATGACATCAAAGTAGCGATTTTCATGGAAGGCACCCGTGTCGATCAGTTCATATTCCACATCTCCGCGTCGGCGCCGGCGATTTTCCTCAATCAGTCCGGCATAAGGAAATTCAGCCTGCGGATACTTATACAGATACTTCATGTATGAATGAGTCGGCGTTGAGTCTAAATAGAAATAATATTCCTTTACATCTTCCCCATGATTCCCTTCGTTACCCGTCACACCGAATACTCGCTCCTTCAGAATGGGATCACGCCCATTCCAAAGCGCGATGGCAAAACAGATGTATTGGTGACGATCTGAAATCCCGCCAAGCCCGTCTTCGTTCCACCGGTAGGCGCGCGAGCGGGCATGATCATGAGGAAAGGCTTCCCAAGCCGTTCCATGGGGGCTGTAGTCCTCACGCACTGTTCCCCAGGCGCGTTCACTCAGGTAGGGCCCCCATCGTTTCCAATGCTGCCTCCTGGCGGCATCTTCTTCGAGACGCTGCTGCTCGGCAAGCCGGGAAACCTCAGTGCGGGAAGATGTCCGAGCCGTTTTCGCCACAACATTATGGGTTGTGGGAATGTGACTGGAAGAACGGGATAGGCCAAACAGACCAGGCGGTTAACTCCAGACCACTCGCTCCTGATTTAAGAGGTACTCAATCACCTCGATGCTGTTCCGCATTTGGATCTGCGCCTGTTCAGACATGGGAAGCACGGCCCCAACCAGCTTGCCGGATTCCATGTCCATGAGCGAGGGGATGCCTTCACCCGACAACTTTTCAAGATCGCTGCGAAAGCTAGCCAAGGGAGACCTCCTGGTTGAATCCTTCTCGGCGCACTTGCGGTGTTACTTTAATTTAGGAATGATCTGGAGGTGCACGCGCTAGACAGAAAGCATATCACACGCATTCCTCGCACTATGGGCTGATTCTCTATCTCATTGTTTTCACGATGGGTATTAGCGATTTTTCGCAGGAGGAGGTAGAAGCGGAGGAAGCGCGCCAAGGTAACGAAAGGCTCCGTGATTGAGAAGGGTCGTGTCGGGTTTCAGCCGGAAATCATTATGCTCCGCATCGACAAAACGTGGATCGGTAGTCAGATCCGACTCGGCAGAATATTCCCAGAGGCTTCGATCGTCGACGAACCTAGGAATGCCGCCCCACCACCGTTCTTGACCAGCGTGTTATTGATCAGGACCCCTTTTGCCTGGTCACTGATCACGACGGCCTCAAACAAGTTTCTAGTGATGATATTGCGCTCAAGTCGAACCGAAGACTTGCCGGTCGCATTCACACCGTGGTCGTTGTCATGGATTACATTTCCAATCAGAAGAGCCTGAGAATCAGAAAAGTGTACGCCTGTCGTTTCGCTCCCTCCGATCACACAGTCTTCGATACGAACATCATGCACCTGTTGGCCGAATACCATGCCTTTCACATGCAGTCGGCGCAGCGTGATGCGGTGGCCGTTGAAAATTCCGAGGGCATGCCCTCCATGTTCATTGATCGTCAGGTTGCTGATCTCAATATCCATCGCTCCATACGGCCACTTCCCCACATGCAACACACCGACCATTTGACCTTGCCCCAAGAGAATGACCTTGTCGACGCCCGCGCCGACGATCGTGAGTTTCTCTTTACTATGAATGGTCAAGTCCTGAGCGTAGACCCCGGCCTTGATGAATACCGTATCGCCCTTCAGGGCGCTGTCGACCGCTTCTTGAATCGATGAGAAATCACCAGAGCCGTCCAGCGCAACAGTAATGGTCCGTGGGGCAAGCACGGAGGTTTCGGCCCCGGCAACACTAAGCCCGGCGTTCAGGAAACCACACAGCATCGCCATCATAAGGACAACTGCTCTCATACAGAATTTCATACAAGCGGAGAGCTGGTGATGTCAATCGCGGTTTCCTGTCAGATACAGCACATGATAAGCTCCACTGTCATGATACTAATTGGACTCACCGGAGGCGTCGCCACCGGGAAAAGCACGGTCGCGAAAATGTTCGGGCAATGCGGCGCCGTCGTGATCGATGCCGATCAGTTGGTGCGGGATGTGGTCCAGCCAGGCAAGCCGGCGTGGCGAGACATTGTCCATACCTTTGGTACAGGAATCCTTAATCCTGATCGTACGATCAACCGTCCAGCGCTCGGTTCGCTCATATTCAGTCATCCCAGGAAACGACGTCAGCTCGAGCGTATCATTCATCCTCGTGTGGCTCGTGAACAGCAACGACTGACTAGACAGGCGGCCAGAATCGATCCGGACGCCGTCCTGATCTAT
>JACRQB010000213.1 GCA_016222925.1 Nitrospirota bacterium
TCCCACGCAGCCAACGCTTTCAGGACTTTCGCTCGAGCCTGCGCCCGCTCCAGTCCGGTTGCCTTGAGCAGCGGATGGGTCAACTCAATCCTGGCCAGCACCTCTTCAATGGTCAGAGGAGCGGTGCGAGTCGACTGAGCCTGCGGGACACTCGAGTCGAACACCGGGTCCGCCAGTGCGGCCGCCGGCACCATCATCAACGAGAACAGCAAGAGAAGGATCAAGGAAGGATGCTCCTTTGTTGCTGAATTAATCGCGTCCCGGTCGTTTGAATCCGCTCATGCCCGCCGCCGTCAGCGGGTTCCCGTACTTGGCCAACTCGCTTTCGGGCCACGGTTTGGCCAACGCGCCCTTGGCCCACAACATGCCTCCGCGTGACAATGTGTAATCATACTGTGCCTGGTAGAGCTTGTAGGCTGTATCTACGACATTGCGTTCCCGCAGATTGACGAACAACACACTGCTCGCCCCCATGTTGAAACGTGTACGCTCACCCTCTTCCAAGGTCTTGGCCAATCGTAGCGCTTCCGTCGCCGCCTTCACCCGGTCTCTGGCCCGCACTTGGGCCGAGAGCCAGTTGTCCACGTCGATACTGACTTGTTGCTCAGCGTACAGCTGCTTGAAGACTAATTGCTGCTGCTCCGCTTCCGCGTACAGGACCTTCCCACGCCCTTCCCGCTGGAACAGCGGCATCGCAAACCACGATTCCGTCCGATACCCGACTCCCACATTCCAGTCCGAGCCGGCCTCCATTTGCCCCCCCTTAAAATCAAACTTTGGGAGCAGGTAGTTCTTGGCGAGCTTGATGTCGATATTGTTCATCTTGGCTTCGATGTAGAGATCCCGCACTTCCGGCCGATCTTCTTTCGCCGCCACTTTGTTCGCGGCAATTTCCTCCTTGGTCGGCAAGGGCGTCTCGCCCTGGAACTCCGGTGCCCATTCCGGTCGTGGGGTCATCGGCTCGCTATTTTCCCAGAGAAAGAGGGACAGTTTGTACTGCTCATACTCCACCTTTCGCTGGGCGGCGATGGCAGCCTCTCGCCGATGCTGAACCTCTTGGTTGGCTTCAATGACATCGAGCGGCGCCACCTTCCCACCCTTGGCTAGCCCTTGCACCTGAAGGAGGCGTTCTTCAGCGACGGCTAATGTCCGTGTTTGCACTTCGGCCTGCTTCACCGCCAGCTGCCAGTCCCAGTACTGCACGGCACCGGCAAGATACAGGTCCTGTCGTTCTTGAGCGACGTGGATCTCCGCCTGCGGCCCCGCGAGTTCGGCCTTCTGAAAGTCGGCGTACTCCTCGTTCATCATGAGACCGCGTAGCAGGTGGGCCTCCCCACCGACGAGCATTTGCTGGTTATGCCAGAAGAGCAGTCCATCATTCGGGAGGAGCACATGGGTGCTTTGGCTGATGCGATCCCCAAACCCGTTGCGGATCCCCCCATTGAGCCTGAAGCCCCAGGGATGCCCCATCTCGATCGTGCTGTCGTTAAATCCCCCCGTCGTTTCATTCACGAAGGCCAGGAAATTCCAAGACTGATACCGATCGACCTCTGTCCTGTTCTGGAACTTCGGTTCCCAAGCCCCGAGCGCCTTGAGGATTTTCGCCCGGGCCTGCATCCGATCAACCCCGGTCGCCCGAAGCAGCGGATGCGTCAGCTCAATGCGGGCGAGTACTTCGCTGATGGTCAGGGGCTCGGTGCGGACGGACTGCGCCTTCAATGCGCTTGAATCATGCACGGGTCCCGCCACGGTCGCCACGGGAAGCAAGATCAGAATCACGAGTAATAGAGCGGCCATCGAAGGATGCTCCTTATGCCGGATTAATCGCGGCCCGGTTGTTTGTAACCGTTCATGCCCGCTGCCGTCAGCGGGCTCCCGTACTTGCTCAACTCGCTTTCGGCCCACGGCTTGGCCAATGCTCCCCTGGCCCACAGCATCCCTCCACGCGACACGGCGTAGTCGGCCTGCGCCCGATACAACTGGTACGCCGATTCCACCACGTTGCGCTCTCGGAGGTTCACGAATAACACGGTGGTGGCCCCCATGTTAAACCTCGTGCGCTCACCTTCTTCCAGCGTCTTGGCCAACCGCAGGGCTTCCGTCGCCGCCGTCACCCGGTCTCTGGCGCGTACTTGGGCCGAGAGCCAGTTATCCACGTCGATGCTGACTTGTTGCTCGGCGTACAGCTGCTTCAACGCCAATTGCTGCTGGTTCACTTCCGCAGCCATGACTTTCCCACGCCCTTCCCGCTGGAACACCGGCACCTCAAGGTGCACGCCGACCCGATACCCGAGTCCCACAACCCAGTCCGCGGCGCCCTTGGTCGGCCCCCCCTCAAGATCCAACAATGGGAGCAGTTTGTTCTTGGCGAGCTTGATAAAGAGGGACAGCTTGTACTGCTCATACTCCACCTTCCGCTGGGCGGCGATAGCAGCTTCTCGCCGCTTCTGCACCTCCTGGTTCACCTCGACGACATCGAGCGGCGAGACCTTCCCGCCCTTGGCCAACCCTTCGACCTGGACCACGCGCTCTTCGGCAACGGCCAAGGCGCGCTTTACCATCTCGGCTTGCCTGACGGCGACCTGCCAATCCCAGTACTGCACGGCCCCGGCCAGATAGAGATCCTGTCGCTTCTGCGCCACCTTGATCTCCGCTTGCGGCCCCGCGAGTTCGGCCTGTTGAAACTGGGCGTTCTCCTCGTTGACCATGAAGCCTCGAAGCAGGTGGAACGACCCACCGTAGTAGAAATGCTGCTGCTGATAGGTGCCTAGCACATCAGGGGGATAAGCAATCCTGGCGTTACCTTTATCCCCGAATCCGCTGCGGAGCCCGCCTTCGACCGTGAAGCCCCAGGGATGCCCGACCTGGACCGTGCTGTCGGCATACCCCGTCGTGTGTTGACTCGGAATGTCGAACGCCGTCGTGAGATTCCACGTATTATAACGTTCGGTCTGTGTATAGTTCTTGACTTGCGGTTCCCAGGCCCCGAGCGCCTTCAGGATTTTCGCCCGCGCCTTCGTTCGTTCAGCCCCCGCCGCCCGAAGCAGCGGGTGCGTCAACTCAATGCGAGCCAGAACTTCGCCAATGCTCAGTGGAGCGGTGCGCGTCGACTGGGCTTTCAATGCGCTGGAATCATGAATCGATTCCGCCAGTGCGGTCATTGGCAGGAGAGTTACAAGGGCCAATACCAGAGCGATCATGCAGGATGCTCCTTCCGTATACATTCGGCGGACGGCGCCAACACTAGCAATCTCCCCTTCTTTTTTGAAAATAGATAAAGCGGATTGGAGATATCGGTAATTCCTATGTATAGTACGGCCTTCAACTTACCGAAGAGGGCCGCATGGATTGGTTGAACTATCATCATCTCTTGTATTTCTGGTCCGTCGCCAAGCACGGCACCATGACGAAGGCGTGCGAGGAGCTTCGCCTCGCGCAGCCGACGATCAGCGGACAGATCAGTCAGTTGGAAAATACCTTGGGGGAGAAGTTGTTCATACGAACCGGGCGACGGCTGGCGTTGACGGAGATGGGACATCTGGTGTTCAAGTACGCCGAAGACATCTTTTCGACCGGGCAAGAGCTGATGAACACGGTCAAAGGACAGGTGAACGGACATCCTGCCAGGCTGGTCGTGGGTATCGCAGACGCCGTCCCAAAGCCGTTAGCGACCCAACTCCTCAAATCAGCCCTGAAACTGTACCGACCGACCCGTTTGATCTGCCAAGAAGACAAACTGCTCCAACTCTTGACCGATCTGACGGCCCATCGATTGGATCTCGTGATCGCCGACACACCAGCCCCATCGAGCATCAAGGAACACACCTACAGCCATCC
>JACRQB010000214.1 GCA_016222925.1 Nitrospirota bacterium
TGCCACGGTGACAACCATGCCCGGCTCTGTCCCAAGTTCAACCAGCAGATTGGACCACCGAGCGTGGGTTTGGTAGGCCGTGACGCCCCACCACGAAAGCAGGAGGATAACCGCCCCGCCCAGAATCCATAGCTTCAAGACGCTGGGTCGCGGTGGTGGTTCATAGTGGGCGTGCAAACAGCTTTCCAGGTAGGTCTGTATCGTCTTAAACGGCGCCGCGTCTCCATCAAAATTGGTCAAGGCATCGGGTTGCTGCGCATGAATATCATCCAGTGCGGTTTGGAAATCCTCCCTGAGCGTTTCAGGGGGAGTACCCCGAACGACACCGGCCAAGTAGGCCTGGGACCCCTGTTCAATCCACACGGTCCATTCACCAACTCGAAAATGGTCGAGCGTTTGGTCCGGTGAAGCGCCAAACGAATCCCGCACATAGCTCTGAATCGCCGTCAGCATGCCGGACAAGACCTGCTGATCCTGGACCACCGCCCCCTCAGCTGCCACGTGATGCAGGAGAAGGCCTGTCTCCCGATGGATGAGAAACACTTGTTCCACGCGATAGCGGAGCGTATGGAGAAGTACGACCTCCGCGAACGGTCGCCCTGTCCGCCAGGCTTCCAATCGCCAGCGAAGTCCTCGGACGGACAGGCTTTCATCCAACGAGTGGTTAAAGGACTGCGTCATGCCTTGCAAGGCACGCGCAATGGCCTGCCGAATGGCCGGCCCCAGGATCGGGGCAATGGCATCGACGATCGCCCGTGGCGACTTCCGTATGGTCGCGACAAATCCGTTCTCGACGTAGGGAGTCAGAACCGTCGATAACTGTGGGTCTCTCTCCCCACGAACGGCGAAGGCCTCAGGAAGTACCCGGCTGACATCGCGAGACTGAACCGCCCGATTGTCGAGCCGATCCCGGAGTTCGTCGAGTTGTGTCTGCTCCGGAGAGAGCAAAAGAGTCCGCAGTTGAGTCCAGTCTTCGTCTACGGACGTGCGTCCTTCAGAAGATGGAGAATCGCGATGAGGCCTGTGTGGATCGGTAGACATGGGGTAACACAATCGTCATGGACTCGATAGATCACAAAAAGACTGCCGCACGGCCCGCTGTTGTTAGGCTCAGCCGCGACCGGAGACCGCCTCAGCACTGGATAGCCGTTGAGATGCCTCCAATAAAATGGCTGCGAGCGTCGCACGATCCGTCTTTTCTGCACGGAGATCATGGACGGCCTGATTGAGTGCCGACGTCGCCTCGGCATGTCGAGCACGAACGTCGGTCGCCAGCTCGCTCGTCCGTTCTGTCAGCTGCTGGAGAACATGTGCTTGCGCTTGGGTCGCCTGCCTATCGAGCAGACGTGCTTTATTCTCAAGGGTTGCAGCCAGTTGGGTGAGGTCCCGTGTCAGGTTCGTGACGGATTCCCCTCGGACTTCCTGCTCCTTAGTCAACCGGCTCGTAAGAGCCTCAACTTCTTTCTTGATGTAGAGCTCAAGGCTCTCAAAACGTCGCTTGAGATCGTTGCGGAGATCAGAGGCTTCACGGATTAAATGTTGTTCGAGTTGTGCAAACCGACGGTCATGTTCTCGGGCTTGTGCGCCGAAGAGAATATCGCGAATCTTGTCGAGATTCCCGCTTGCGGATCGATCGTCAGGTTGTGGTAGCCCACCGACTTGGTCAAGGTCTGTCGCTGGGTCTTCACGAGCGATCAGGGGCTGGTCTGTGGAGTGTATTGTGGCCATCGTTTCACCTCATATTGAGATCACAAGGTAACAAGTCCAGTAGCGACATGCGCCTCGTGGTTCCGCGTCCAGCCGTCGGATCGACCGCCGTTCGATTCGACGGCTGCAAATAGTTCGCTTTCCTATTCGTGTATCACAATCGCAAACAACAGAGGGGTTATCCTAGCACTGGGAAGCGCCATCAACAAGACTGAATGTGTCGTGCCTGTAGAGCGCCCGAGAAACGGAGTGCCGTTGTGGGAACCGGAGGTTTTTAGTTGTTCACCACATGGACGGTAAGACTTGCGGAGGGTAGCGCAATCTCACGTTCTTGAAATCGTTGAAGAATCAATTTATTCAGCTCGCTCTGTGTCGAGCTGTAATCCGCCACGGCTGTCCAAGGCTCGGCGGCGATAGCCACGGTCAGTGAGGACTCTCCGAGGGATGATACTCCAACGGATGGTACGGGGTCTTTCAGGACCGATGGATGCCGATTGAGGACATCCCGAACTTGAGCCAGGGCCTCATCGAGATTCGCGCTCGGTGACACGGGAACGGTCAAATGCATCTGACGGATTGTTCCAAAGTTGTGCAGAATCTCTCCGACGATTTTCCGATTGGGAATGAGGACGCGAGATCGGTCCGCGTGCATCAGTGTCGTCGTGAAGATGTCGATGACCACGACATCCCCGTGAACTCCGAGCAGCGAGATATGTTCGCCGACCTTGTAGGGTTTGCTGAAGATAATCGACAGTCCGGCCATCACGTTGCTCAAGACACCCTGCAAGGCCAACCCAATACCGACACCGGCGACTCCGACACCGGCGAGCAACGGAGCGATGGGCACGCCCAGTGTTTGGAGCGCGATCATCGCCGTAAACAGTATGACGATGATTTTCACGATACGCACCAGGAGCAGGCGCACTGGTGGCTCAAGGGTCTGTTTTTCGAGCGCCTGTTGGGCAAAATTGGCCGCCCCACGAGACGCCATCATTCCGCCGATGAGGATGCCGAGCGCGACCGCCGCCTGCAACCCGTACTGCACGGCATATTGGGTGAGCGTATCCAGAATATTCATGGTGAGATTTCCTTATCGACCGAACAATCCTTTGAGCAGCTCTTTCCCATCTTTCTGGAGGTCCTCGGGCTTTGTCGTCCCTTTGAGCAGTCCATCGACGGCTTCTTCGACCCTCTTCTTGACCTGCTCCTGCACTTTTCCGGTGAGGCCTTTGACATCAACTCCATACGATGGGGCTTGAGCCGTTCCAGTAATCGTGAGCGGGAGACTCAATCGACCGTCTTTCAAGGCGATTTTGACGACGGGCGATGCAGCCGCAATCTTTTGGCTCACATCTTGGGAGAGGTTGAGATTCACAGCAAGATTCAGTCGCTGATCAAACCCAATCGTGCCTCCGCCGGTTGCTTGAAAATCATGGCTATCCATCAAAAGCCGCTGCACATTGATCACCCCTTGCTTGATAGCGAGATCCGTCTCGATCGTCGAAAAGGCCGTGGCCTTCGCATCGCCGAGGGACATGCCGGCCACGTTGAGAGCCGAGACCACTTCCTGAAGAATATGCACCCCTTCGATCTTTCCATCTTTCACGGCCAGGTGGCCGCTCCCCTCTAACGCTTTGGTCAGATCCGGCATCGAGAACCCACGCCCTTGCACCGACAGATCCGCACCGGCCGTCCCACTGATCGAGATCGGCGTCTCGGCGACGGCATTGAGCGCCGGGCCGAGTTGCAATCCTTGAATTGTCACAGCCCCGGTGTTTTGAGGGGTAGTGCAACCGGTAGGTTCGTGGTATTGATCACCGGCGAGCTGATCGTGATCGCGGCATCATTTCCCGCAGCCTTTCCTGTAATCGTGAAGTCCGTCTTTCCCACGCCTAACTGAAAGTTGATCGCATCAATGTCCATCGTCTCTCTCAGCGGGCCGAAGGTGCCGTCGAGCTTCACCGGCAGATTAAACGGCTGCACCAGCGACCCGAAATGCACACTTGGCGTCTGCCCAAGCCGCACTGATTGCAGGAGCACCTCCAAATCTTGCAATACATATTCCGTCGGCTTGCCGGTAGACAGGTCACGGTAGGTCAATTTCCCACCCTCGATCGACACACGGTCCACGGCCAGCAGCGCCAGAATCTTGAGCGGCCCCTCTGCTGAAGGAATCGGAGCGCGTGAAGGCTTCTCCGGCACCGGCACACCTTTGCGGCCGATGGTTGAAACGTTCAGCACTCCCTTCTGGTTCTTGATCACCGTGATGACCGGCTGGCGAAGCGTGATTTCCTCGACTTCGACTTTGCTGCTCAGCAGCGGCATCAACTTCACACCGACTTCCAACGACGAGAGAGATGCAACGGAATCGGTCCCAAAGGCCGGATCGTCCAGTACTGAGAAACCCGCCACCCGCGCGCCGATCCTCGGCCAGATCGTCAAGCGAATATCTTGTAGTTGAACCTTGCGATTGAGAGCATCTTCGATGAGCGGTTTGTATTGGTCCTGATATTTATTGAGGTCAATCAGGAAAGGCAGCGTCAGCACCAGGCCGACGAGCAAGACGACGAGAACAAGTAAACCTATCAGGATTTTCATCTCGATCGCCTCCAGGTGAAAGGTAAGTATATAAATGGATTTACTGTGAGTCAAACGAGCGGCGGCGCATACAGCATTGTGTGCGCTGCCAGAAGAATGGTCACTTCTCGAACCTCGCAACTGGTGGACTAAATTGGTAGCGACGCCAGAAGCAGTTCGCGCGAATCACTATCACCTGTCGCCAGTCATCGTTCAGGGTGTTTGAGCTCACCCTTGCGTACAGACAGGTGTCGACTGAGTCGTCATTTGGCATGCCATTTGACGACAGAGTCGTCACCGATTACAGTGCACGGTCATCTCCATTTCTAAACAACTGGCGATGCTGCTTCGAATAGCAGGCAGGAATGGCCCTTACTCGGACAAAGGGGGTTTCTGGAGCAAATATGAACGGGCAGTGGTTAGGCGAATACAGTGGCACGAGTAAGGGGCGAATCATACTGAATGTTGATGACCTTTTATCTTGCTTTGGAGGCGTTGCATTTCTACATTCAGATAACGTGGTTCCCAGTGTTGCCGTCGGCTTTCACACGCAAAACAAAGATCGGACGTTTAGTTTTCGCACAGACTGGATACACCCCATTGACCGTAATACCGGAATTATCACTCCTTGGGCGATGATTAAGACTCAATATCCAAACAATGTAATCTTCTCTAGCTACGCGGATGTAAGAGGTAGT
Organism: Nitrospirota bacterium; assembly: GCA_016222925.1. Taxonomy (GTDB): domain Bacteria; phylum Nitrospirota; class Nitrospiria; order Nitrospirales; family Nitrospiraceae; genus Nitrospira_D. The sequence continues at coordinate 4,983 of JACRQB010000214.1, forward strand.
GGAATGAGGAAGAACTAACGCTATCGTGGATCAGTGAGATTGGCAATACAGGAAGTTGTGCTCTGCAGCGGTCCAAAGCAGGCAATCCGTCATCTCTTATTCCCTCAAGTAAAAATTGGGAAGAGTACAAAACTTATGTATCCACCCTGGAGGGAAGAAGACTTTTATTTCGAGGGCAGAAAGAGCCCTGGAGACTGCGCACTTCATTTCACAGATCTGGGCGTGCTGATTTAATGAGATTTCTGCAGGAAGATGTTCAGCTATCACACAAGCATCTTAGTGCAAGGACAAAGCACGTTTTTGGCCTCAACAATCCGAATGAATTCGGAGCCTTTTTCAACTTGATTCAACACCATGGGTATCCCACTCCGCTGCTGGACTGGACGTATTCGCCTTATGTCGCTGCTTTTTTTGCTTACCGCGGTATATCGAACGCGGATGCAGGACATGCAGACGCAAATGCCAAGGTCAGAATCCTCGTGTTTGATCAGGCGCAATGAAAAAAGCGCATTAACCAGGTCTACCAACTGATTAGTGCCCAACTACATTTGTCCGTTGGCGAATATATGGCAATTGAAAATGAAAGGATGATTCCACAACAGGCAGCGTCGACACTCACCAACGTTGACGATATCGAGTCATACATCCAGTTGTGGGAAACTGCTGATTGCCCGTATTTATCTGCTATTGACTTGCCCGTTCGTGAGCGAAAGAAAGTTATTTGCGAATTGGGTTATATGGGAATAACGGCAGGAGCGATGTTCCCTGGTCTTGATGGGGCATGCGAGGAACTTAAGGAGCGGAACTTCGATATTTAGGAATATCTCTCCCAAATTCTTCCGTTGAACAGGGGTCGAGGTCTCTACGAACGTGTATCAACTCAATGGTTGGCATACAAATTCACCTTGAGTTTTAGAGGTAATTGCAGCCTGCGACATGTCACTGAACCGGGCAACCATCGGCAACAACACCTGGAACAAAACTGTTCGCTGATAAATCCTTGAGGGGCTTGCACGAGGCAAGCCCCTCAGCGCCTATCAGCGCTTCTTTTGGTTCAGTCGGTTGCCCAGATGGCCGGATCGCACCTGGCAGGCCAGGACATCACAAATCACTCTGGTGGCCATGAGGCTGGTGATCTCCGCCGCGTCGTAGGGCGGTGAACACTCGACGATTTCCATCCCCGCCAGCGGTTTTGTGTCCGCGATGATTTGGAGGAACTTCAGCACTTCACGCGGGAGAAAGCCGCCCGGCTCCGGCCAGCCGGTTCCTGGCACGAACGCGGCATCCAGACAATCCACATCAAAACTCAGCCACACCGCATCCACGCCATCAAAGGCCACTTCGAGGGCCTGTTTCGCCGCATTCTCGATTCCCATTTCGACGCAGTCAGTGACAGTCATGATGCTCGTCTGACGCTCCCGCCCTGACTTCACGCCTGGTCTGGGCGCTTGCCAGCCGCCGATGCCGATCTGGACAAGATTCTTGGCGGGCACATTCGGTATATTCGTCGCGTGAAACCAGGGTGTGGTGTGCATGCGTTCGTCGAGATCGGTCTCCTGCGTGTCCACATGCCGGTCGAAATGAAGGATGCCGAGCTTCTTGCCATTCATATTCTGAGCCACGCCCCGCACGGTGGCAAAGCCCAGGGAATGGTCTCCGCCAAGCACCACGGGAAATGCGCCGCTGGCATAGACATGGCCGACGCCTTTGCTGACCTGATCGAACGTCTTTTCGATGTTGCCGGGAATGGTAAAGACGTCGCCGAGATCGCACATGGAGATGGACTCTCGGAGATCCACACCCAGCTCGAAGCTATAGGTGCCGTACAAGGCCGAGATTTTGCGAATGCCTTGGGGGCCGAATCGAGTCCCTGCCCGATAGGTGGTCCCGCCGTCGAACGGC
>JACRQB010000241.1 GCA_016222925.1 Nitrospirota bacterium
ACAGTTCGAACGACCGATCGGACAGGCGCCAGGCTTGCGTCCTGGTCTATTCGCACCAGAATTCCCCACCGTAAAGCCGCCAGCTCCTTCCGCGCCGGCATCGGCGCATAGCCGGTCAGGACCGATATGTCGCGGCGCAGATGTCTCTCCAGAACGAACCCGCTTCGTCCGGCGATAACCTGCCGCGCCGACTCTAGACCTAGAGCGACTAGATCTGTAGCCTTCCGTTCCTGACGGAGCGATTCAATGATGACGAGGCCTTGCCTGGTAAGAATTTGATATTCCAAACCTTTCCGTAAATCCGTCTTTGCTCCAATATCTCGGAGCGTGCGGGTCACCATTGCATCGAGTTCCGAGAGCTTGATGCGCGTCATCATGTATCCGTGAAACGAGTTAGAGCCTTCTGACAAGGAAGGTATCGTAACTGGAATCGAAAAGCCGACCGTTTGCTGCTCCTTCAATAAATCATCGTGCGGGATTTCATGCACCATGATGGGAGGCGTGCCGTCTAGAGGCGTGCCGTCTAATTGAGTGCCTCTGGCCATGCTCCCGGCGGCTCTGCCGATCGTGTCAGGATCGGTGGCGGCCATGACTCGACCAGTCTTGTCTAACAAACCGATCCATGCATAAATAGGATATGCCTCCTGAACTCTTTTGAGATGTTGGGCCCATCGCGCTTCCCTTTGTTCGGTCCCTCCCTCAGGGAAGCTATCAGAAAGAATCTGAATATCTCCGTATCGCTCAAAGAGCAGCAGATCGAGTTTCTCGGCGATCTCCATGGCCGCCCACTGGAGATCCCGACCGGTTCGATCTGTCAGGGTATCCTCCAGCTCCGAGAGGCCGAACATGATGATGCCGCCCACCGCCACGATCATGACAACCACGAGTAGTGGGAGCCATCCATATCGATCAAAGGTTTGCTTCATCGGTTCGCTTATTTCTTGTCAGGACAAGTGATGAGTTCTCGCCAGCTGACTTTCTATCGCCCCAATCAGATCTTCCCGTGAAAAGGGTTTCACCAGGGCTTGGCAACGCCCCATGACTTTCGCCGTTCTCAACATGTCCACTTGGCCCTTTGCTCCTCCGCCGGACATTGCAATGATTTTGACCGTTGGATACGATCGGCGAAGCTCCAGAATGGTCTCAAGCCCTTCTTTCCCCGGCATAAACAGATCAACCAGCACAACATCGACTGCCTGAGGGATTGGTCGTCATCGATGATCAGGAGGCTAGGCATACAACCTGCGATATGCGCGATGTAATCAACCCAGAGAAGTTCGTCTTCGGAACAGCTACCCCGGAGAACCTCCATGGCCAAGAGTGCGATCGGCCCAGAGGACATACCGCTTTTTTCTTGTCGGCTTCCTGACCTCTATACTTGAGCGTAGGGGCGGTGGAGGACTGTGCGGCAAGGGCCGCCGCCAATGAAATGGCTGCGCCGACCGGACCGATTCGATGCTGGTCCCAGTCTTCTTAGTGATGGCGGAAAGAACGACCGGCAAATCGGCTATCGGAACGAAATCCGCTTTCGATGCGACAACTTACCAGGCCGGCATCCGGTTCCCGCTCTTCTCCAGCCAGTGCGGTGTCCACGCCAGGGCCACAAGTTTGACGGCGATGTTGGCCTTGGTGGGCTTAATCAAGATCGTTTCGAGCTTTTCATTCAAGGGATCTGTGGCCGCCGCCAACGCGTCACTCTCCGACTTAAATTGCGCGTCGAGGTCAGCCAGCTGCTGTTGGAGCGCTACGACATTTTCTTCTGCCGCCCCGACATCTTTCGACTCTTTCATCACCCGGCCTGCGCTTCGAACCGCAGTTGTGGCTCGCCCGATGTTCGAGGCGCTGATTGTCTTCCGCCCGAGAAAGGCCCCGAGGATGGACGCTCCGACAGAAATCGCCGCCTGAACCTGGCTCGAACGGGATTCGGCTTGTTGTTTTTCCTTCGCCAGCTCTGCTCGCCTGACGCGATCTTGCAGCGTCGCAATTTTCGACGCATATTTTTGCCGAAGTGTTTCGGCTCCCTTGTCGCGCTGCTCCCGCCCGGTCTGCTGCAATCGCACTCGAAAATCCCGCTCTGACTCGCCTGGCTTTGATACATCCTTGGTGCTTGGGCTTCTGAACAACTCGACTTTTTGCGTCCTGAAGAGCCAGCCGCCGAAATCTTTGTTCCAATCTGCATAACTCTTGGCCTTACCGGCACTCGCAGGCAGTGCAAGAAACTGTGCGCCCTCCTCTGGATTCTGCTCCAGATCGGCAACGGCCAAATCCGCCGCCATCGCTCGGTCCCAGTCGACCGCGACGGGACCATCCCGCGCAGCGGCACAAAATGCTGCGGAACATCCGGAGCCAGCATGGGGCGTGAGGCAATGAACGCTGCGCTTGAGGATTGAGGGTTGAGGCTTGAAGCTCGGACCTCTGACCTTGCACCTCCAACCTCCAACGCCTTTCGAGGTTCCATCAACGCCTTGATCTGCATCCTGGTGAGAGGCCCACGGAGGTAGGATAGACACCAGCGCGTCTCAAACACGACCGGCTCGTCCTCATGCACGTCGTTCATCAGAAAAATGCGATTACCGAGCCCCGCCAACGTTTGTTCCATCCGGCCCCGGTCAAACCTCTTCCCAGCGCTGGTCGAGGCCCCTTCCAGGCCCTCTAAGACACGAGCCTTGTCTCGTTCCGTCTGCAATCGTCCGATGAACCAGGTTCCGGTGTTGGCTAGGCCTTTGTAGTCAAGATCCACTGGATTCTGCGTGGCAAGTACGACCCCCAGCCCGAAGGCACGAGCCTGTTTCAGCAAGGTCATCAACGGCAGCTTCGAGGGAGGATTGGCCACCGGTGGGAAGTAGCCGAAGATCTCGTCCATATAGAGGAGCGCCCGCAGGCTGGTCGTGCCCGACTGGGCCCTCATCCATCCAACCATCTGGCTCAAAAGCAGCGTGACGAAGAACATGCGCTCGGCATCATTGAGATGTGCGATGAGGGCTTCACCTTCCAGCCAGGCCTGGAAGCCTGGTGCAGCAAGCAGATTGTTCAACTTCATCGCAAGGGCGAAGCGATCCTTCGACGGGAAGAACGAATCAACATCCATCACCCCGATTTTTGACACCGGTGGCGATTGAATCGCTTGGATCAATGACGCGAGATCAAGATCCTCTTCTTTCTTCCAGGTCTGATTGAGAATGGTAGACAAGAGAATATGCTCACGGCTCTGGATTGGATCGGCCTCGATACCCAGCAAACCGAGCAGGCTCGTGACGGTCGTGCTGATACGCTCACGCAGCAGCTCCGCATCTTCACGCACATCGGCAGCCGGCGCGGCAAACGACTTGAGAATGGAGACCGGCAACCCGGCGTTGCTGCCAGGGGTGTAAATCGCCACATCCGCTGCATCCCGCAGCCGCTGAATCCTAGCGCCATCCTGTTGCCAACCGGCCAAGCCCTTCGTCCAAAGTTCTGCTTGTGCCTGAGCGTAGTCTGCTGGTGACAAACCTTTTTTACGCGC
>JACRQB010000242.1 GCA_016222925.1 Nitrospirota bacterium
CATTGCGCACTATTCCTCCCCCGTAGGTGAAAAAGATGCAGGCATGAAGAAGAGTGCAGCCATCGAATACAACAAGATGTGGACGGAGCAATTCATGAATCAATACAAGGCCCGAGTCGAGAAGCTGTTTCAGGTCGTCGCTGTGGTTGCAAAAGGCAAGGGAAAGCAGGGAGCCTAGCGCAATGATTTAGTTTGTGTATTCCGACCCGGTTTAGCCTCACCAACCCTCACAAATGCGGTCGAGAACAGTGACATCTACCGATCTGCGACTGCGTTGCCCCTTTCCCGCTCTTAGGGAAGCCCATCAAAGCGTTACGGCCAAGACTGCCAAAACGACGGCACACTGCAGTTGAGAGATGGGTAGCGTTCTGTCTATGATGGCAGCTCCATGAAGAAGAAGCCTCACAGAGTAAAAGCTAAAGTTGGAGTGGGACGAGCGCGGATTAAATCCATTGCGAAGGAATTACGCAAACAGTACGGGCCGATGCTTAAACGGCTCGCTGGGTAGACTGAGATCGTTTGAACAAGAGGTGGAGAAGTCTCTTACTGATGTGCGGAGTCTTTTCTTTCAAGTAAGAGGAGGCCATATCGCGACGTCATCTCCGTAAGGGGGAGTCTGCATCCCCGTGAATAAAAGAAAGTGGGTGTTATCTGGTGTTCCCGTTCTGTAATACACGGTTTCGACAATGCATTGGATTTCAGAGCCATCCAAGAGCGCCTTGGAATCTGAATCAAAAACGACAGTTACTATGGCTTTTGTACATTTAAGTCTTGCCATCGTAGCGTCAAGCTGAGCTTTCTTCTCCTTTGCGTAGCGGGCAGCAATGTACTCCTCGCATTTATAACCAGGATATCGCCACGTTCGCTCGTTGGCTCGGAAGACCTCCACTGCGTAGGACGTGCCATTCTTTCGTGCTACTAAATCAGCTTCCTTGTGAGTGTTATTTGGTGGAAGAGGAGTAATTTCTGTAAAGTCGAGATTACGCAACGTAGTGACGGTGCGCATAACTCCGAAAAGTGACTGGACGTTATCATCGTCCCTGTTATTTGGGTTGAAGCCCAGTTGGGTGAGTAACGTATCGGGTGATAGATCGGTGATTTGACAGACCACCTGAAAAAGTTGATCGATCGCCCGCCTTGTCTTTTCTTCTCCTTGCGTCCTGAAAGCTTCTTCCAATTTGGAGCAGGTGTAGGTAGTGAGAGCCTTTGGCGTCCATGGAAAATCGTCTAAGTTTAAGGCCATGCGCTAACCTCAAAGGCAGATTGCTCAAGGTCAGAGAGAAACGGTTTCTTTACCCACCAAAATCGTGAAAGGCCAGAAAAAGGCCGAATGCCCTTACGAGGTAATTGTGGCGCAGCACGCATTTCACGCCTCATGGTTCCACCGTCACATCCACAAACGCCGGCAACGAATCCGCTCCTTTTTTGTCCGTTACACGCAATTTAAAGCGATAGGTTCGCGGCTCTGAGACGGCCGGTGCGAGGAAGGACGCCTCTGAGTTGTTGGCATCGAGCAGCGAGACTTTGGGTAGGACTTTAATGACTTGTGGACTTGAAGACTCATAGTTCGTCCCGCTGGCTGGTCTGCTGATGCGCCGGGTGATGCCGTCGGAAAAGTCGGCCACGACGGGAAGTTCGAAAACCTTGCCCAGTGAATCGACATGGCCGAAGGCGGAGGATTGCCCTGTGCGTCCCAGCTGCAACGGCTTATCCGTCTCAAAATCAATCGCGGTGAGGGCGGCAGGCGGGACAAGGTTCACGATCACTTCATCGAAGACAGATCTGGCCCCTAATCGTCCACGGGAGATTTCGGCCACTGCCAAAAGCCGCATTGGCCCGATACCGTCCTGTGGCACTTTCAGTGGGCCGCCAAACGCTGGTTCCTGCTCGGCGGAGCCCACCATCACGACCGGTGCCACGATGGAGCCTGTAGTCGTTGAGTCATCCTGTTCGACCAGCACCTCGTCTTGTTCTCCGTACCAATAGTAGCGGACCTTCACGATACCGGTGTCTTTCCCAAGATCCACACGCGCGATCACGGTGCTTCCCGCAGTCAGGGTGGACCCTGCTGCTGGGGCGATGATGGTGAAGGCGAATGACTGCTCAGTCAGCAAACTGGAGACAAGCGTGAAAGTTAGAACACTAGCCAGTAGGGAAGAGAAGGAGAAGGTTTCAAACTTGGCCCGGTCCACCTTGAATTTGTTACTGTTCACGCTCACCTGGTCAGGTGATAGGGAACGTCGATGAGAATCACTCGATCTTTGAAAAGCAGTGCCGCTTTCAGCATCAAAGCCCGCTGATTGTGCAGGATGTTCTGCCACCATCTCGCCGGAAGAATTTCCGGGATCACAACGGTGACCCAGGTGTTGGGGTCCTTCTCGAGCACTTCTTCAACGTAGTCCAGTAACGATCCTAGGACTGAGCGATAGGGCGAGGAGAGGGCAATCAAATTGACGCCACCTCCCCATTGAGCCCACTGGATTTTGACTTTGGCACTTTCTGCTGGGTCGACGTCGACGAACACGGCGCGAATTTCACCGGGCCGGCTTCTCGCATAGTCCAACCCACGGATGACGGCGCGATTCAAGCCGCTGACCGGAATGATCACGATATTGCGCCGAGGCAAGGGAGGGCGTTCACCTCGACGGTCCAGTGCGATCTGTTCGCTGACGGCCTTATAGTGCGAGCGAATCCCCTGAAACATGAGGAGGAGGACCGTGATGAGCAGAAAAACAATCCAGGCACCCTGCATGAACTTGGTGCTGGCGATGATAACTGTTGCGATGCCGGTGGTTACGGCGCCGACCCCATTGACAATCAGCTTTGTTTGCCAATGGGTCCCTTTTTTGACGAGCCATTGTTTCACCATGCCGGCTTGAGAGAGCGTAAATGACAGGAACACGCCGATGGCATACAACGGAATCAGTGCGTGCGTATCGCCTTCGAACACGACGAGCAAGAGGCAGGCGAGGAACCCCAGGATGATGATGCCGTTCGAAAAGACCAGGCGATCGCCGAACGTGGCCATCTGATGGGGCATAAATCCATCCCGGGCCAGGATCGACGCCAGGTGTGGAAATCCCGCGAAAGCGCTGTTGGCAGCCAACACCAACAATGCCATGGTGCCGATCTGTATGGTGTAGTAGACGGCACCGGTGCCGAACGTCACACGAGCCAGTTGGGAGATCACCGTTTCATCCACTTTGGCCAGGATGCCATAGTGAAAGGCCATCCAGCTGATGCCCATGAACAGCGAAGCCAGGATGGTCGACATCCAGATCATGGTAGTCGCGGCGTTTTTTGATTCTGGTGGGCGAAAGGCTTTGACCCCGTTTGAAATGACCTCCATGCCGGTGACGGCCGAGCAGCCCGCCGCAAAGGCGCGGAGCACTAAGAACAGGGTCAGCGTTTCGGCCTCGACAGGGCTGGGCGGGATAGGGGGTGCTCCAGAGTTGGATAAAGATCGAGCTGTTCCCACGACGACAAGAATGCCTAGTGCTCCGATAGCGAAATAGGTTGGAATGGCGAAAAACTTGCCGGATTCGCGAACTCCACGGAGATTCATGACGATCATGAACAGAATGGCGACCAGTCCCAGGGCTTCTCGGTGGATAAACAGACTTGGGATCGCCGAAGTAAGAGCGGCAATACCGGCCGCAACGCTGACGGCCACCGTTAAGACGTAGTCGATCATCAGCGCCGCCGCCGCCACCAGAGCCGGCCGATCACCAAGGTTGGATCGGGCGACGACATAGGCACCGCCTCCTTCTGGATACTCATAGATGATTTGGCGATAGGAGATGGTCAGGACCAACACGAGGAACAGAATCGCTAGACTGACCGGGATCGACCAGGTGACCGCAGCAGCTCCGGCGAGGATGAGCACCAGCAAAATCTCTTCCGTTGCATAGGCGACGGAGGAAATCGCGTTCGATGAGAAAATGGCAAGGGCGATCGTTTTAGAAAGCCGTTCATGCCTTGCCTGGGCGGTCTTGAGAGGGTCGCCGACGAGCCAGCGCTTCAGAATCATGACGTGATTATCGCACAAACTTCCGAGAGGGTGAATGTTCAGATGCTCTCGACCATAGGTCGAAAGACTCATGGCCGGAGCAATTATATCTGTGATGACCACGCCAGCGCTCGCGAAATCGTTCCTTTGTTGGGAAAATCTTACGAGACAAGGAATGAAACGCTTTGGCAGGGCAGCCGGCGTGGCGACTGCGCGTGGTGGGACAGAAACAATTAGGTGCCGGATATCTCTGAGTCACGTACTGATGAGGCTCGTCTGAAAAGAAATATAGCGCTATAGAATCACTGCGTTACAGGACAGGCTCCATTCCGATGCATTGACAGCAACAGTGGGGACTTGTAGGGTGACGCGGTGACGTTCAACGCAACGTCGACTGTCCCATCTCTCGCGCTCCCATCCTTCCCGCGCGTCTGATTCCCCAGTCTCCGCAGCTTCTTCGACATCGTGAGTCTCGTCGGATCAGGCGGTGCAAGATGCGAATGCCGCATTCCACAGACTTTGTGTCTTCAGTGCCCATTCCGTGGGTATGCGATGTCACGGGTCACAGGCGCTCCATCGCGTGGGTCTGCCCTGGGGTGTCCGAGCAGAGATCCCTAACACATATGAGGAGGTCGTCATCATGAGAATTCCAACGATCACACGATCTGGAGTCATCGTCTTACCCGTGGTGCTGTTCGCCGCATTGTCGATATGGTCGACTCAACTTGTTCAAGCGGCAGATCTGCTTGTGGAAAGAGCTGTGGGGTTCGCTCCGTTGGCAGAGCGTGGTGTCATGGCCTCAGGTGCTGTGGAGGATACGCTCAAGGCTTGCATGGCCAGAATCCCTGCGCTCGCCAGTGCCGGGCAACGCATGCTGGCTGAACAAAGCTGTGCAGGTGAAGAGGGATTGAGGAAAACGCTGCGATCGGCACCGAAATTCTGAATGGGTCTCGCAGGTGGAAAAGTTGAGGTCGCGCCACAGCGCCGATTGGGCGAAGGCGTCGTCATAGAAAGAGCACGCATGAGGCTGAATGAGAGATTGGCAAAGCAGTATCGTGAATTCAAGGCTTGGATCAAGCTGATTACCTTCTATGAGCTTGCGGTAGGGATGAAGTCGACGCTGAGCCATCTCATTCACTACAAGCCGATCACGCTGCAGTATCCGCATGAGAAGCGGATTCTGCCTGACAATTATCGCGGTATGTTGGCCTTGTTACGGTATGACGATGGAACCGAGAAGTGCGTCGGGTGCGATCTCTGCGAGGCCGCCTGTCCCTCTCGCGTCATTGCCGTGGTGAGCGCCGAAGTGCCGGAGGAGCCGACGAAGCGATATGCGCGAGAGTATTGGATGGATATGACGCGCTGTTTGTTTTGTGGCCTGTGTGTGCAAGCATGCCCGGTCGATGCCCTTGCGATGACGAAGGAATATGAGTGGGCGGTGTACAACAAGCGGGACTTGCTCCTCAATAAGCAGCAGCTGTTGGCGATCGGAGATCGCACGTTTCAGACACGCGAGAAACGGCTGGA
>JACRQB010000151.1 GCA_016222925.1 Nitrospirota bacterium
CGTCCCTCCATACATGGATCTGTGCGATTCTCATCCACAAAGCCAAGGACCGAGGTATCCGAGAGAACCGTCAGAGGACCTTCTCAGACTACGAATTGGAAACCGCTCACTGGAGTGGTGAACCCGATCCATCTCGGTTGAGACTACGAAGAGAGTGGCCCTGGCCCACAGCGTTCTCCCGACAGCTTTGGGATGACCGGACTCCGGAGAAACTGTTGGCATCAAGACAAACCACAGCTTGTATGTGGCACGCGATCGAGACCTTGCCCACACACCAGAAGGAAGTCCTGATTCTGCGCGATGTGCAGGGCATACACACCAAAGAAGTGTGTCAGCAACTCAAGATTTCTGAAACGAACTTCTATGTACGGTTACATCGTGCTAGAGAACGTGTGAAAGTGGCGGTCGAGGCCGCACTGGCATAAGATGAGGTCCAGGTCTGAATCACGTCGAGTATCTCTTGGTCATTCATATGTGAATAATCCGTGAACCTCTTGTGACACTTCCTGCGCACCATGGTGCTAGAGCGGGGTGAGATAGAATGACATCGCAGCCCGCTTCAATTGAAGCGGGCTGCTCAGGGATTGATTATTGAATGGAGTTGGCGAAGCGACCGTGAATAATTTCGGCGCGTACGCGGTCCCCGACCTTCTTGTTGCCGCGTAATTGCTTGGTTTCTTGGCTGATATAGAGGTGGACTTGATTGCCTTCGTAATCTTCAATGGTGTAGACGTCGCCCTTGATGTGCTTGACCGTTCCACCGATCGTCTTCCATGCTGGACCTGACTTACGATCCGGCTGGACCGCTGAAGAGGGAAATGAGGCAGGTTCCGATATCGAGCCATCGACCCCTGTGGCCGCTGGCGTAGAAGCATGACTACTCAGCTGCTTCCCATCGTGTGAGCTGGCGGTTGCAGTAAGAGGTATCACCACGGAGAGAATCGCGACGCCTCCAAGGATAACTGAAAGGATATTCTTGTGATTCATATTCATCTTATACCTCCTGGTAGAAAATCATGCATGGTGAACCATTGTTCGCTCGCAAGGGATATGCCGATCGATACTCGCCATATCATTTGGTCTATCAATGGGTTACGAAGCAGGACTGATGAAGCACATGAAGCCTTGAAGAGCTCAGGGGAAAAAACGGCAGGTCATTGGGCAGAACTGCACAGCAACTGCCAGACGGACAGTTCATGCTGATACACATTGAACAATCACAAACTCAGGCAAATGTACAGATCGATGAGCATGCTACGGAAAAGAATGGAAAACCGAGCCTTCCTCAAGCTCTATGGGGTGGACTGACCAATCTGGTCATGAGGCGTCCGCTGCTGGCCGTGTTTCAAGTGAACCTTCGTTGTAATTCTTCCTGTGGCTACTGCAACCTTCCGTTGAATGTCGGCCGGTATGAGATGTCACGGCAAGAGATCCGGAACGTCTTCGCCGGCCTCTACAGGGACGGACTACGTCTCGTGTTCGTGCAAGGAGGCGAGCCGCTTTTACGCCGTGATTTACCAGATATTCTTCAAGATTTAGTTGAGATAGGGTTTCATCTGACCGTGATTACGAACGGAACCAAGCTGACTCCTCACCTGGTGCAGCAATTCGAGGATCTCTCGGTGTCTCTTTCGATCAGCCTCGACACCCTGAATCGCAACAGGTACGAACGTATCCGGGGCGCTGATCAACTTCACGCAGTCCTTGCCGGCCTCGATCTTCTCCAGCACTATCGCCGTCCAAAATTTCTCACCTGCATCGTGAGCGAGATCAATCGGGATGAGGTGAACGAGGTGGTTGCGTTTGCCAGGCAACGGGGTTTCTTGCCAGTCGTCGGTGCATACCATTGGGATGTGGGGCTCTATGGCAAGCAAGATGCGACGTTGATGCATGACCGTCAGCAGGCCAGGCTGGTCTTTCAACGATTACTTGAGGAAGAGGCACTGCCTTCCGGCTATCTTCGGCAATATGCCAAGGATAATGTGGCATGGCTCCGTGGAGAATCCCTGAAGCCCTGCGATGCAGGACGGTATAGTATCGCGATCGATGCCTCCGGGAATGTCTCACCCTGTTTGTCGCTCCCAGAAGCCGGAAATCTGCTCCATTCGTCGCTCAGTGACATACTTAGGCGGTTCGATCGACAAGCGATTCAGCATTGTTCCGATCAGTCCTCCTGTAACAGACTGGATGGGCGCGTCATCGGCTCCGTACTCCGGCACCCGATCGCAGCCTGGCAAACACCAGTGACATGGTAAGGATGGAAGGGTTGTCGATGAAGTGGATTATACCTAGCCTGATGATCGTGCTTGCAGGATGTTCCACGGTCCCGACATCCTTCAAACCCATAAATCCTATTCCGGCAACGGAGTTTTCACACAGGGCGTTTGATGAGATATTACACACACGTGTGAGGGATGGTGCCGTAGATTATCCTGGCATTCAAGCTGACAACCAGCTGCCGGTCTATCTCGCCCAACTGGACCGAGTGGATCCCAGTACACTACCTACACATAATGAGCGCCTGGCCTTTTGGATCAATGCGTACAACGCCTTCGCCATCAAGGGCATCCTTGATCACTACTCGCCGATGAGCTATGTAGGGCGCTATCGCTATTTCATCGGGCGGAACTATCGGGTTGGGGGAGCCACCATCAATCTCTACGATCTGGAACGGCAGGTATTGATCAAGCAGTTTCAAGAACCGTTGATCCATTTTGCCATTGTGTGCGCCTCCACCTCCTGTCCTAAGCTCCAGCCCTGGACCTACGATCCGAATCAGCTCAACGTCCAGCTGGATCAAGTCGCCAGGGACTTCATTAACGATCGCACACGCAATCGTTTCGACCGCAAACAAAAAGTTGCGTCGCTCTCCATGATCTTCAAGTGGTTTGAGGATGATTTCACGAGAGCCGCCGGATCTGTGTTGTCCTATATCACACGCTATGTGAACGACCCCGAACTGGCCCAAGATCTGATGCGATCGGACTTTCGCATCGAGTATCTCGACTACGACTGGAGCTTAAACGGAATCCCACTAAAGGAGTCAGCCCATGCTGGTCGGTCATGATGAGAGGGTACCTATTGCCAGGCTGTTGACGTTTTTAGAGCATGGCGAACGGATGGCCCACGATTGCGCAAAAACCCAAGCCGCGTTGTCCGACGATCCCAAGACGCGGCGATTTCTACTGAGCCAGGCCAAACAGGAAGCACTGCATGCACGGGTCTTTCAGGGAGCCATTGCCTGGCTGGCGCCGAAGCACCTCCGTGATACGCCTGTTCTTCCCGCCTTAGAAGAGTATCGGAGGATGCTGAACGATGCGCTGGCTCGCCGCGACCTCACGGAGACGTTCCTTGCCGAGCAAGTGGTCCTTGAAGGTTTGGGAGAGGCCATTCTCACACGGATCGAACAAGGATTGGCAAAACGCGCCGCACCGTTCGGACCGCTTCGCCGTATCCTGCTCAAGCAAGAAGAAGCGCATCATGGTTTCGGTCGTCGCCAAATCGAGCAGGCGATCCAGCGAGGTGAGACCGATGTGAAGGATCTTGGACGGCGGGCGCAACGATACCTTGAATTAATCGACGCCATGGTCCTCTCCC
>JACRQB010000243.1 GCA_016222925.1 Nitrospirota bacterium
TCGTCGAGCAATTTCCCATGGATATTGCACCAGAAATGAAATTGATCAAAGCCGGCATCAGGAATATCAAAGCGGAGTAGCATGCTGTCTCTTGGCTCAACCCGCACCCCGACGGCGGTGAGAGTATAGACGAGGGTTGCCCGGCCTGAGAGCTGAAGGTCATCGACCTTCAGGAGCAACGGCGAGACGAACTCATGCGCCACATTGTCCTCATTGCGGAGCAGGACAACGACGTCTCTCCCGACCGGAAGCGAAAAGGCTGGATTCGCCAGAGGGTTGTCTGATTGTACCCCTTTGACCACGTGAAAGACTTTGTCCTTCATCACCAGAACCACATCGGGGTCATACAGCAGTTCCTCGGCTGAACTTATTCCGCCGTTCCAGAGCCCTAGCGCGAGAGGCAGAATGAACGCCGGTAATGACCATTGTGACAGCACGTTTTCGCTTCTTCCTTTTTGTTTCACCAACGCACTCCTTGGTGACGATCCCCCGCCGGAGACCTGATTCGATGATAGGGCAACATGCTTCCATCTGGGGTGGACCAGAGGAGCCGATGCGGAAGTGGAAACATACCGAAACCCGAGTCGCCCGCGTCAATGCGGGCGACTCGGCGTAAGGTGAGCTGAGGCTTCATCATCCGCCGCCGATTTCTCCCCTCGTTTCTATGACCATCACTTCACCGCGCATTTTTTCCCCGTGCTCTTTGCCGTGAACGTTGCAGTAGAAGATATCGTAGATGCTGTCCGTGGCACCGTAGGTATCCACTACCGGGGTAGGAGCGGTGAACTCAAGATTCACATCCTGTCCTGGATCCAGCCGGACACCGGAGGCTCTCCCTGTCCTGACCATCGTGGCATTGCCGGAGATGCGGAACGGAACGTCCCGGAACATCGTGGAGACGAACTCGTGGGCCACATTGTCCCGGTTGCGGAGCCGGATCGTGGCTGGCATCCCCGCCACCAGGTCAAAGCCCCCACTTCTTCCTCCCTTCGTGATCTCGAAGGCTTTCCCGTCGATCCGGATCTCGACGTTGACTTCCTTCGAAGCCACCGACTCCGGGGGGGGCACTTTGGCCCAGAACTCACGTACCTCCTGGACCGAAATCATGTTGGCGGCGGAGTAGGTGGGCGGGTGCATCTGCTCCAAACGCTCCTTCGTGACAAGAAGCACCATTTTTGGTTTATTGGGTTGCGGCCATTCCTCTTTGAACTGAGTCATGGGTGCGAGAAGCATGGCGTTGGTGTCCGGATCAACGAGGAGGCCGTACGACGTCCCCAAAAGAGAGTCCGTGAGTGTCCCTGCGAAATGACCCACATGATTCCCATCTTTCGTTTCGACCGGATAGGCCGACCCTGACTTGAACGCTAGCATTCCGTTCGGAATATCACCATCCCATGCTTGAGGCAGCCCAAGTTGCGCGGTACGCGAGACCGGAGGCGGGGCATACCGTATGAGGCTGGCCCAGCCGATATCCGAAACCTCGATCTTCACGGTGTCGCCAACAATGAACGGACAGTCTCCGATCCGGAAACCGTTCCCAGGTTTCGATTCGATGTTCGCTTCCTTGCTGCCGGGACGAGTCGGGCAGATCAGGTGAGTCCCGTCGGTAACGGCAACGCGAACCACCTCGCCGGACGCCTTCCTGATCCAGTAGGCGCCCTTTTCGATCTTGACGATATAGCCGTTCAACATATATTCGGCACCACCAACCGTCACTTGCGCCTTGTCCTCAAATGACCCGGCACTCGCCGTCGCGGCGAAGGCGAGCGCGGCGACGACTCCGCTTATGACGCTGATGTAACGCATGATTCATCCCTCCTTGCTGAGGATTGCCTTGCCCGATCTGTTGGCCCCATTCGTTCTACTGACATTTTCACATCTAGCAGGATGCGGAAAAAGTCCACCAGCGGCGTTCTCGCCTCACTCAGAGGCTCAACGTACGGCCCAGAGTACGCGTCGCCTCTTCGCTCGCCGCGGCCTTGCTGGACGGCCTTTTTGCGCATCCTGCGTGGCTGTTCAGCATCGTTTCAAACCTCGATTTCTGCGATGGCTACAGAGGCCAACATGAGTTTTTCCGCAACCTGCTGGAACCTGCCTCAAAATCAACAGGCGAGGCTCAGAGTGAGCGCAGGTGCCGACAGTTGAGCGGACGCCACGCACATTCTTGGACAAATATGAGACCTCTTGCCCCGATGGCGACAGCAGAAAAGTCCGACCTCTGCATAAATCGATCTCAGTAACTTAGGCCTCTATTTTTAAAGCAGGTTCTAGTCTTAGTCAGCCAAGCGTACCAACACTTTTCCCATCGGGCCCTGTGCCAATCGTGTGAACCCCTTTTTGACCTCTTCGAACGGAACGATGCTGTCAATCTGCGGTCGGTGTCCGACCGTTTCAAGCCGACCGACAATCTCCTTCCAAGCGGTCAGCGCTGCTGGAACCGTATAGTCGCCAACCGAGACACCGCCCATGCGAATGCGGCGGAACAACAAGGTCGCTGTGTTGAACTCTGGCACGGTGCCCCCACTCTTACCGACGACGCTGATCCGTCCACCATAGCCGAGAGCAGCGATGACTTGAGAGAACAGCTTGCCGCCAACGCAGTCGATAGCCAGCCCCACTTTCTTAGGACTGATCGCACTCGCTATGGATTTCGCCAGGTTCCTATCCTCCGGGTCAAACACGAAATCAGCTCCGAGCGTCTTGAGTTTGGTTCTCTTCTCCGCATCGCGTGATAAACCCACGACGATCAGATCCATAGATTTTCCTAACAGCACTGATGCGAGGCCGACTCCGCCTGACGCGCCGGTCACGAGGAGGATGGATTTTGCCGGTGGAGAGGCAGGTGGATTGCTCCACTGTGTTAAGGCCTGCCAGGCAGTCAAGAAGACCAACGGAGCGCCAGCCATTTCTTCCAAAGACCAGCCGGTGGGGATTTGAACGAGACTTTCAGTGGGCACGATCACCTTCTCGGCGAGAGTTCCCGGGATTTCCACTCCGATCTCGCAGCGGAGAATTCCCACGGGTTCACCCACGCGGATATTTCCCACGCGCGATCCAACTATTTCGACATCGCCTACGCCATCACGCCCAAGGATATGCGGCAGGATAGGCTTGGCCGGATAGAGTCCTTGCGCCAGAAACGCATCAGCCGGATTGAGCGCGGCATACTTCAGTTTCACCAGCACATCGGTCGGCCCAGGGTGAGGATCAGGCACCTCCCCAAGCCGTAACTTGTCAATCCCCTGGTAGGAGTCCATCAACCAGGCGCGCATAGGTCCTGCCTTGGTGAGAGGGTCTCCGAAGTCTTTAGCTGCTCACTGGTAAATACGTCACACGGCTTCATGCACATTCTCTTCCCCGGCATTCAACCTACTCTCCCGGTGTGAGTAGTCATGAAGATTGCGCCGGATGATTCCATGAGAGAGTAAGGGGTACCCACCGCTAAGCGCTTTTCCGCCAATCGCCGCCACGATGGTATCCTGATTGCTGATCAGCTCTTTGATATGTTGTTCGACACGTTGCTTGGCTTCGCGAAAGGTTTCTTCTGCAAGGTCCCAAACTTCCGAACGGCCAACGGCCCGCTCTTGTGCTTCGGCGTAAAGCGCGGTCACCGCGATGACCAACAGATCTTCGCCGACCATTTCGATCCGATTTTGACGGCCTTGATCATCTCGCAGTGCTTCGCGATGAAGGAGCATGGCGTAAAATACCGTCCGTGCAAGTCGACGACTCGCACGTTCCACGAAGAGCAGTTTGGAGCGGACCCTTGGATGTTGAAATTTTGAGCTAGGCGGCAATGGGAGGCTTGTCCATTGGCCCATGTACCAAGGGGCATAGAATTTCAGGAGTCGCCATAACTCGACGAACCAACGAACACCCGTCGCTCGTTCGTCGAAGAGATGCCGGGCTCTTTCAAGATGCATATTGAGACCCTCACGGGCGACGAATGGTCGGAGGATATCAGTGGCACCTTCGCCGATCCGGTACATCTCCGCGTCACGGACCAGCTGCTCGATACCGAACGCAGGCTCGCCACGAAGCCACTTAGAATGGGCTGTTTCGTACCCCATTCCTCCGAAGATGACTTGGGCATCCTTCAAGAACCGAATAGTCTCTTCAGAGCAGAAGAGCTTAGCGAGAGCCGCCTCGATCCGGACATCATAGGTCTGTTGATCAGCCATCCGCCACACAGTGAAAGCAAGCGCCTCCATGGCAAAGAAATTCGAAGCCATGCGGCCCAATCTCATGCGCTGGGTCTGCCTGGTGCCGAGAGGCTTCTGGAAGGTGTATCGCTGATTGGCCTGATCAAGCGTCGGTTGCCAGGCCTGTTTAGCCATGCCCAGGCAAATCGCAGGGATGCTGACTGCCCGTCCCACATTGAGGATCGTGAGGGCATACTTGAGCCCCAGACCAATTTCACCGATGACAGTATCCGTCGGGATTCGAACGTTCGTGAAGGTCATATGGGCGTTTTCAATGCCCCGGCAACCTTCAAACTGACAGTGCTGTCGAACATGGACACCAGGTGTCTGCATATCGAGGATGAAGGCGGTGTGAACCAGGTCATCTGCTCCCTTGCCGTTCGTAACCGGCACCCACATCCCCTGTCCATTGTGTTGGGTCCGTTTTGCCGGGACACCCGAGCGATCAATGTGACGTAGCGGGCGATGGGACCGTTGGTACACCACAGTTTCTCCCCGTTGACGATGAATGTCGTCCCGGTGGAATCCAAAATTGCCTCGGTCGCAATGTTTGCTGCGTCAGACCCAGTGATCGGTTCTGTGAGGGCGAAGGCTGAAACAGCCTCCCGTGCCACAAGGGGTAGGTACTTGCGCCGCTGGTCCTCCTTGCCGAACATCAGCAGCGGCATCGCGATACCGATCGATTGCGGCACGGCAACAGTGAGGGCCAGCGCGTTATTCCAGCTCGCCATGAGCATGAGCGCGCGCCCGTAGTTCGTGTATGAGAACCCGAGCCCTCCATACTGTCGGGGGATTTTCATGCCGAATGCGCCAAGCGCGAAGAGTCCTTTCAGGACAGAGTCGGGGATCTTCGCCGTCCGCTCGATTTCATCGGGATCGACCTGCGCTGTGAGAAAGGTTTCCAGGCGTGGGCGGAATTCTTCCCAGGCCGCCTTCTCTTCCGGCGGTTCTTCCGGTAGAAGTAGGAGTGAGAAGTCGGGCTTTCCGGTAAATAGACTCGCCATGAAGCTCTGGCCCGTAAACCGCTCTCGGGCCTCTTCGATCCGCTCGAGCCCTTTGAACAGATCGGCCATAAGTGCTCCTTCAGACTGTCACGGGTTGCGATTTCTGGAGTTCTGTAAATCGCGCCGTAAAGTGGCGCAGGATCGGCGCTTCATAGGTCAAGGCGAGGCCGTGGATCAACTCGCGCTTTTGATACAGGTCGATGATCGATTCCGCAACATACGTGACCTGCATATTCGTGTAGACACGCCTCGGAATGGCAAGCCTGACCATCTCCAACTCGGGATGAAGAGTCTCGCCCGTTGCCGGATCCTGTTTTCCAAACATGAGGGTCCCGATTTCAACCGCACGGATGCCATAGTCACGGTATAGGGCGACAGCCAACGCTTGTCCCGGAAACTTCGACTGCGGAATGTGAGGGAGGAATTCTCTCGCATTCAAGTAGACGGCGTGGCCGCCGATAGGCTTGAGAATCGGGATGCCGGCTTGGTCGAGCAGTTCACCCAAGTATCGAACCTGCCCGATTCGAAAACGGAGGTATTCCTCGTCCAGTACTTCTCGGAGTCCCTGTGCCATCGCCTCGAGATCTCTGCCCGCGAGGCCTCCATAGGTAGGAAACCCTTCCACAAGAATCAGCATGTTGGTGATCTGTTGGGCCCACCGGTCATCGTTGAGGCTCAAGAACCCACCGATATTCACGAGACCGTCCTTCTTGGCCGACATGGTGCAGCCGTCGCCATAACTGAACAGTTCCCGCGCGATCGTCAGCATTGGTGTGTTTGCATAGCCTGGCTCCCGCTCCTTGATGAAAAAGCAGTTTTCCGCAAACCGGCAGGCGTCAAAGAACAGCGGAATACCGTATCGATTGAGCAAGGCCCGGGTTTGCCGGATGTTCTCCATCGAAACCGGTTGGCCTCCGCCGCTGTTATTGGTGATGGTGATCATCGCGAGCGGAATACGTTCGCGACCAACACGATGAATAGTTTCTTCTAACCGATTGAGGTCCATATTCCCCTTGAACGGAAAGTCGCAATGCGGGTCGTAGGCGTTTTTGATCACTAGATCGAGCGCCTCAGCATGCTGGTGCTCTACGTTGGCTCTGGTCGTGTCGAAATGAATGTTGTTGGGGACGCACATGCCGGGTTTCACGATCGTCGAAAAAAGAAGATTCTCCGCCATGCGTCCCTGGTGTGTGGGGATGACATGTTTGTAGCCGAAGATCGATCTGACCGTTTCTTCCAGATGGTAATAGTTTCTGCTGCCGGCATACGATTCATCGCCCATCATCATGCCAGCCCATTGTCGGTCGCTCATGGCTGATGTGCCGCTATCGGTCAAGAGATCGACGTAGACGCTTTCGGCCGGGACCTGGAACACATTGTATCCTGCGTCACGCAGTAGCCGGTCCCGCTCTTCCCTCGTCGTGCGACGAATGGGCTCCACCACTTTGATCTTGAACGGCTCGGACGGGAATTTCATGTGATTGCTCTTCTGAATCGCTCCAATTCCATCTTGAAAGCCTGGGGGCCGTTATATTCCAAGACATAGCGGGTCATGTCGAAGAGCGGAGCTGGGTCAAGGTCCCGCAGCAGCTCCGGCTTCCAGGTGATTTCCAATTGATTGATCATCGTAATCGGTATGGTGGGACCCACCATACCGAGCTGCACCTGGCCGTAGGATCGAGAAAAGATGAGGATTTCTCTGTCAAAGAGGGCCGTGTTGAGATCCCGCGCAGCACCCTGCCGCCGATAGTCTTTTTCAAAACGCTGAAACGCGACTGCTCGTTCGAGCTCTTCACGGAAGGCAAAGAAGATCTTGATGCCGGCCCGATGTTGATCGTCCATGACCTGGATGGCATCGCTGATGACCGGCTGCTGTTGCATTTGCTCGCGCGTTAGGACCAAGAGGCGACGAATCGTGACGCCCCGCTTGACGGCTGCCTGATTCGCCAGGAGGTAACTCGGGTACAACGCCTCTCCTTTTTTCCAGATGTTCCACCGCTCCATAATCGCGTCGATGGATTCCTCCGCAGTTTGGACGAGTCGAACGGCCTCGGCATTTGCTTCGGCTCCTTCATAGAGCAGGGTCTGCGTCTCAAGCTGGCGGAGTTCTTGTCCGATGGCCTCCACCTTCCGTGGAATGTATTTGGGGCTCTTCGGAACATGCAGCATGACGTCGACGGCCGTCAGCGCCAGGGTCCAGTACTCTTTGGCCTGTTTCGGTGCTTTGTCCTTTTGCGCGATCAGGAGGAGTTCGACCGGGTTCTTGTTCAGAAGTTTGGCGATCTTGATGCACAGCTCCGGTTTCGGGATCTTGAGTCCACGGCGCATCAGGTTGGCTTCCGGCTGTGCGATCCCCAGCTTCTCTGCTAAGGCGTAATCGCTGCTCAATCCATATCTATCCTTAACCAATTCAAAGTATTCCGCTATCTCCGTCATGCGAACCTCATCATAGGATGATCCTCACGTCTCAAAGGTGTTTTGAAGCAACAACGCACGCCTGCGTATTTCACTCAGAGCTTCCCAGGCATCTCTGCCAACTGTTCTCCCATCGCGGACACAAACGGGTCGTTTTGCCTCTGCTCGGTCGGGTGCCACGCAATGATCCCATCTTCCAACCACTCTGCCTTGCCGGCGAGAATATCCTTCGCTAAATGGAATACCTGCGAGTCGTTCTGCCATGGAGGTTGTCTCAGTGCAAGCAAGGGCGTCGGATGGAAGGCTTCTTTGACTTGTGAACAAAAGTGCTCCAACAGGCCGTCGGTCAGCTGGTGATTCCGGATGGCGTGCTGCGATGCGTACCATACCAGCGCTTCAACCGCAAAGAGTTGCATCCCGGCTTTGACCAGCTGGGTCGTCAACAGTTGCTTCCGCGCGAGGCCTTGGCGATGATGGGCTGCGGCCCAGAGCGACTTCAGTGCGAGGTCCCGGGACTTGTTCGTGACAAACCGCTCCCATGTCGATTCCGGTGTTGCAGAGGCCGGCCATGCTGTGAACCGAGGAAAGCGGTTAAGGGCGCGGCCTGCGACTTTGGCAAAGAAAGGAACAGCCCGCACCATCTCGCTGATCTGGAGTTCCAAAAAGGCTTTCCCTTGGGATACGTACTCGGCCAATCCTTCACGCCCGATCCAGAGCGTGAGGATACCGTTGGTGCCTTCCCAGATGACATTAATCAACGCATCGCGGACCAGGCGCTCGATCGGCGCCGGCAGGTCCCCGTGAAGACGAAGCGATTCCGATGTCTCGAACCCGCGCCCGCTATAAATACGGAAGAGATCGAGCACCGAGTCGAGCAGCCATTCCGTGGCGAGGACTTTCGCGGCGGCCGACTCAAGCCGCACATCGACCTTGCGATCGGCCCAGATGCCCGTGATGGTGACCAACGCTTCCAGCGCCAAGACGCGTGAGGCCATGCGCACAATCTTGGCCCCGATGTCTGTGTGTTCGCCGATCGGGCGATCATACTGCACGCGCTGTTGGGCTCGGCTCCGTGCCAGCCACAGGCATTGTTTCAGACTCCCCAAACAAGCGGCGGGCAGGGTGAGCCGCCCTATGGTCAAACTCTCCAGGGCCCTTCGTAACCCCTCACCTTCTTCTCCTAATCGGTTGATTAACGGGACAAAAACGTTGTCAAACCGGACTGCGCCATTGTAGATGCCGCGAACACCCATATACCGGAGCCTGGTACAGTGGCATCCCGGTGTCCTGGTATCGACGACGAAAGCTCCGAACCGCCGTTCCGACTTCGGGCGAGAAACCTCCTCGGGGTCGCTCACAATTTGAGCGATCACAACCAGAAGGGATGCCAAGAACTCATCATCCTGGCGAGGCGCGTTCGTTGTATACAATTTCTCACCGGTGAGTCGATAGCCCACCAAGGTATCGTGTTCGCGCACCGGGACGGCATAGGTCCGGAGATCCCAAATATCGCAGCCGGCGCCTTTTTCCGTGAGCGCAAAGCCTGAAATATCACCCCGTGCGAGGCGCGGTAACAATCGTTGCTGCTGCTCGCGGTTTCCGATGAGCTTGACCGGTTCTGCTACTCCGATCGAGTTATGCGCCGAGATGAGTACGGTGGTCGCGGCATCATGGCTCCCGAGCAGGGTCGCTACCCGATGGTAATCTGACTGGGAGAGACCGAGCCCTCCGTAGGTCGCAGGTATTTTTAGACCAAAGGCGCCGATATCTTTGAGGGCCGCCAACACGTCCTCTCCGACTTCTCCTTCTTGGTCGATGCTCTCTGGGTCTACCTTCTTGATGAGGAGGAGGCGCAGATGTTCAAGGAAATCCTTCGCTGTTTCACTGACCGGCGGGATGGATTGTGATCGGAAGAGATTGCGGCGAACGATGCCCTCGAACAGGCCAGCCAGCAAACCCGAATAGGGAGTCCGATCCCGCGAAGCTTCCGCGACCGCGAGGGATCCCTGAAAGAGAGGTTTCTTTTCCATCATCGTCCCTCCGTTTTCATCCTACTTGGATCCGCGCACGATGGCCTGAGAAGACCCCATTTCAAGCGATACTCCATTGACCGGCCGCTGTGGCGACGAGGATGGCGTCACAAGCCGTTCTATCTTCGCCATGCGTGACTTCGCGAGATCGTCGAATCTGGTTCGTTCGAGAGCGATGCTATGGCGCGCGAACTGCGCGCGGAGGTTCTCGTAGGCTTCGCGCACTAACCTCGCGACCGACTGATACCCAGCGCGTAGGAGGTGCACGCGGTCTTGATAGCTCAGAAAACTCCGTTCAACCAGGAGTGCATCATGGGGACCAGGTGTAATCATCAGGAGTTCTTTATCGGGATAGTCCTGTCGGAACATGCTCAGCGCTTGTGACATACGGACGTCGAAATTGATGCGGCCGGCCTGCTCGCTGATCGTTAAGAACCCCTTGTCCCGGAGTCGACAAATACGTGGAACGTCAGCCGATTCACGCCATGCCGCACAAGGCAACGGCAGGCGAACCATCGGATTGATCAGGACCATGAAATCCATCTGTTTAGCTATAGCCAGGTCGAAGAAAGCAGGTTGTCCGATGCCTGCATCGATGTAATCGCGGCCATTGATGCGGACGGGGCAGAAATAGATCGGCGCAGCGGAGGAAGCGGTGATCGCTTGGGCAATGGAGATATCTCGCCAGCCTTCTTCCCCGAAGATCACGCTGTCCCCGGATTCCAAATCAATGGCCGGGATATAGAGGTCTTTTTGAAGGTCGACAAACCGCAGCCCCAGCCCCTTAGCCTTGAAGGTCTTCTCTAGGTATTTGGCAAAAGGCTCCAATCGGTAGATGCCGCTGGGAAGTGCATCTTGAGCCTTGTCCAGCAGGTCGATGAGCGTCATGTCGTGATAGTTGCGCACATAGAGTTTTAACAACGGGACTAGTTGTTTGGTCGCCCGCCAAATCGTCTTGACGCCTTCTCCGATGGCCGGTCTGAAAATATCCCGGTGCTCAAAGTAATACGGACGCTTCCCTGACAAATTCGTCTCGAAGATTTCTTCTGGCTTGACCCCTTGCGCGAGCAGGGCAGCGACAGCCGACCCGGCGCTTACGCCGACATACAGATCGAAATCGTTGCTGGTGAAGGACTCTCCGAGGAGATCGTCCAATGCTGTCATGGCGCCGACTTCGAAGAGGTATCCTGTGAATCCTCCTCCGGTTAGAGCCAAGGCTAATTTGGTCGAACGCCGCGTCTCCATAACGTCTCCCGGGTACCCCTGATGGACTACCGATTCCCAAACCGAGGCTGCCGTTTTTCCAAGAAGGCCGCTACTCCTTCTTTCCGATCATCGGTATCGCACAGGGCCCCGAACAGGCGGGCTTCCAGAGCCAAGCCGTCGGAAAGGTCAAGCTTGATGCCCTGTCGAATCGCTCGAAATGATGCGCGGAGCGCCGCCTGACTTTTCCCCGCCATCTTTCTTGCCAGTCCTTGCGCGTATCCCAGCAGATCGTCAGCGGACACGACCTGGGACACCAAACCCAGACTCATGGCTTCTCGAGCTGAAATGGGCTCGCCGGTCAGGATTAATTCCATAGCCTTGGATTGACCGATCAAACGGCAAAGGCGTTGCGTGCCGCCGAATCCCGGCATGATGCCGAGGTTGATCTCCGGCAAGCCGAGTCTGGCGTTTTCTGCTGCGACGCGGATGTGGCAGCACATGGCCAATTCCAACCCGCCTCCTAAACAAGCCCCGTTGATCGCCGCAATGACTGGTTTTTCAATCTCTTCAATATTATGAAAAACTGTCTGTCCGCGACGCGCGATCGCTTCGCCTTCGGCTGAAGAGGAGATGGAGGCCAGCACTCGGATATCCGCCCCCGCGACAAAAAATCGACCGGCGCCGGTGAGCACGACAATTTTCACGGCCTCATCCATGGCGAGTGAGTCGAATGTGCCGTCCAGCTCAGCCAGCATTTCAGGTGTGAGGGCATTGACTGGCGGATGATGAAGGGTCACCAGTGCAACGCCTTCTTCAATCTTGCAACTGTGCATGGCTGCCATCAGTGTTGTCATGACGTCTCTCCTTTCGGCAGTGAAACCATCAGTATGTAAAAAACCCTCTCCCAGCCCCCTGCCCTGTAAAACCGGCATCTGCCATTCGGCGCAGCATCGGAGCAGGCCAGAAGCGAGGTCCGAGCGTTTGAGCAAAGTCTTCAAGCTCATGCAGGACCTGATTGATCCCAAGTCGATCCGTGAAATGGAGAGGCCCCCCTTTGTCTTTGGGATAGCCGATCCCTGCCACCATCGCGAGGTCGATGTCGCCGGCAGAGGCGACCCCCTCTTGCAACGCGGTGACGGCTTCGTTCGTCATTGCCAGGAGGAGTCGCGATTGACTCCATAGGTTCGTACCATGTCCCGTTTTCGCTCTGACATCTTGGAGGAGGCGTTCCAGCCCCTGACCTTGGGTGCGCACTTCTCCGGAGACATAATCATAGAAGCCATGTCCGGATTTGATTCCTAGACGACCAGCCTTCACCATGGTTTCCAATAGGGGAGACGGTGTCATGCGAGGTCCATAGCTGCGGTACAGGATGCGTGCGACCTCGAACGAGATATCGAGTCCCACCGCATCCAGCAGCGCAAGTGGACCGATTGGCATACCGAACGCCACCATTTCCTGATCGATTTCTTGTAGTGTGGCGGCTCCTTCCTCCAAGGCGCGAACGGCCTCGTTCACATAGGCCATCAACACGCGATTGACCAAGAACCCAGCACATTCCTTCACCACGATGGGGAGTTTCCCGGCGCTCTCCGCAAAACTCACCGTGTCATCGAGGGTCTGTGGTGCGGTCGCAAGCCCTGGCACCACCTCCACAAGCCGCATCACATAAGCTGGGTTGAAGAAGTGGAGACCAAGTACCTTGTCAGGCCGCGTCGTGGCTGCGCCAAGGGCCGAGATGGACAGTGCCGATGTGTTACTGGCTAAGATGGTATCTCGCCGACAGACTTGGTCCAACTCGTGAAAGATCTGTGCTTTGAGTTTCGCATCTTCCGACACTGCTTCGATCACCAGATCCACGTCCTTGAGACCGTCGAGACCGGAGGAGGGGCTCACAAGCAACATCTTCTCAGCGAGTTGTTCCGCGCTCATTTTCCCCTTGGCCACCCGCACCTGATAGATTGCACGGACTGCATCGACGCCCCGTTGCGCCGATACTTCATTGACATCGACGAGCACGACCGGCACTCCGGCATAGCTCACCACTTCTGCGATTTGCGCTCCCATCGTCCCCGCCCCGACGACCCCGACTTTATAGATATACATGGCTTGCTCCGCCTGTTAGCTCCGAGGCATCGGCATCGAGTCATCGGTTGGGAATCGAATGTCGAGGCCTTCACGCTCCGTTTTTACACTTGCTCCAAGACCATCGCTGCTCCTTGTCCGCCGCCTACGCACATCGTCACCGCTCCCAACGCTGCGTCGCGTCGTCGCATTTCGTGCAATAGCGTGATGACGAGACGTGTGCCGGTCATACCGACCGGATGGCCCAAGGCGATGGCTCCGCCGTTGACATTGACCAGTTCTCGCTTGAGTCCCAGCAATCGCTCGACAGCCAGGTACTGAGCGGCAAAGGCCTCGTTCACCTCGATCAGTTCGAGATCCGCCAACTGGAGGCCTGCTCGTTTAAGTGCTGCCGGCAGCGCTTCCACAGGCCCGATGCCCATACGGGCCGGGTCTACTCCCACGAAGGCATAGCTTTTCACGCGACCGAGCGGACGCAGGCCCATGTCCCTCGCTCGCTCCGACGACATGACGAGCGCGGCTGCGGCCCCGTCGTTGAGTGGACAGCTGTTCCCCCCCGTGACGGTCCCTCCCTCCTTGAACAGAGGCGGGTAGAGGGCCAGTTGAGGTTCGGTCAGGCCCACGTTTGGCCCTTCATCTTGTGCTACGACAAGCGGTGGGACCTCGCGCCCTGCTACCGACTTGGACACCGTCACCGGCACGATCTCTTCTTTCAGACGGCCCTCTCGTATGGCTTTGAACGAATGACGATGGCTGTCGATCGCAAACCGGTCCTGCTCTACGCGACTGATTCCAAGCTCCTCAGCCAAGGTTTCCGCTGTCCGGCCCATGAGTTGGCCGCATACAGGATCCGTCAATCCCTCCCAGATACTGTCGATGAACTCAGCATGCCGTAGACGTTTCCCCCAGCGCATGTCTCGCGAGAGGTAGGGCGCACGGCTCATATTCTCGACACCACCCACGACTTGTACATCGGCATCGTGGCTTTGGAGATTCTGGTAAGCATTGACGAACGGCTGAAGACCTGACGAACAGTTACGCTGGACGGTGTAGGCTGGGGTAGTGACGGGGAGACCGGCCTGGAGGGCGATCACGCGGGCGATGTTATAGGCGTCGCTCGGTTGCCCGACACAGCCGAAGATTACTTCATCGATCGTCGTTGGATCGATACCAGTGCGTGCGATGACTTCACGCACCGCTAGTTCTCCGAGCTTCTGTGCCGGGACATCCTTCAATGCCCCACCGAAGTTCCCGATTGGAGTCCGTACGCCGGCCACGATCACGAGGTCTTTCATGGGTACACCTCTCACACCGTCTGATGTTGAATCGCTTCGGTTTCGCTCGAGCGAACGGGTTCGTCGCGCATCATCCGCCGCAGGACCTTTCCGATGATCGTTCGCGGCAACTCCTGACGGAATTCAATGGCCGATGGAATTTTGTAGTGCGCAAGCCACTTGGTGCAGTGCCGGATCAATTCCTGTTCCGTGACGAACGATCCTGGCTTTGTCACAACGTAAGCTTTGACGAGTTCTCCATAGATGTGATCCGCCACCCCGACGACAGCGGCTTCAGCGACGGCTTGGTGTCGGAGCAGTACCTCTTCAACTTCCCGTGGGTAGACTGTCTCTCCACGGGATTTAATGATGTCTTTCTTCCGATCGACGAAGAAGAAGAACCCCTCTTCGTTTCGGTGCACGAGGTCACCGGTGAAGAGCCACCCGTTTCGCAAAACTTCCTGCGTCTCCTCTTCCTTGTCCCAGTATCCGCACATCACCTGGGGACCTCGCACAATCAGCTCACCGGGCTCACCGTCGGGAACATCGCGCAGCCCGGTTTCCACGTCGACCACACGCGCCTCCGTATCCGGGAATGGAAGCCCCATGGCTCCTGGTGGGTGTTCCCCGCGTAACGGATTGCAGTGCGTGGTCGGCCCCGCCTCGCTCAGCCCATATCCCTCCGTGATCCTCACGCCGGTCGCCCGCTCAAACTGGTCCTGCACGTCTGTCGGCAACGGGCTCGCGCCGCTCAGGCAAATGCGCAAAGAGCGCAAATTGTAGCGGTGGAGGTGAGGGAGGTCCGCGATCTTCGCAAACATCATGGGCACTCCGGAGAAGACGGTGATGCGATGTTTGTGGATCGCTTTCACCACTTCGTCGGGATGAAAGCGTGGAAGGAGCACGATCCGGCAGCCGGTTGCGACGGCGAGGTTTTGACAGGTGCTTTGTCCGTAGGAGTGGAAGAAGGGAATGGCACCCAAAAATGATTCCTGCCCATCATGAAAATGTGGATCCCACGCGCGTCCCTGGAGAGCGCTTGCGATGACATTCCGGTGGGTGAGCATGACGCCTTTTGGTGTTCCGGTTGTCCCGCCCGTGTATTGTAACTGCGCGAGATCGTCCGCTCGTATTCGTGGCAGATCAGACAGGTCGTGATCCTTCGCATCGGAAGTCATGCCGAGCACCTTAAGGAAATTGAAAATCGACGGACCAGTGGGCCTGGCAATCCAACGCTTGGCCAACCGCGCCTTGAAGGGGTAGAGAAACTTCTTCAAGGGTGGGAGGAAATCTCGAATGCTTGTGATGATGATCCGCTTGGGAAGAGCAGCGGCGGCCTGGACTGCCCGGATCCGGGGGTAGAGCAAGTCCAGGGCGATGATGATGTTGCTGCCGGAATCAAGGAGCTGCATCTGGAGCTCGCGTTCGACGTAGAGGGGATTGGTGGGAACGACCACCGCTCCGGTTTTGAGGACGCCGTAGTATGCGATGACCGACTGGGGAATATTCGGAAGCAGGAGCGCTACTCGATCGCCTTGTCTCACACCGAGCCGAAGCAGGCCCATGGCCAAACGTGTCGTCAAGGCGTCGAGTTCGCCGTAAGAAATATGGGTGCCGTAGAAGAATAACGCGATCGAGTCCGGCGCTCGCGCAGCGGAGCGCCGGATGAGGTCTGGTGCGGTGCAGTCGGGATAACTGATCTCGGTGGGAACCCCGGCATCGTATCGGCTGATCCAAGTCCGTTCCATGTGACCCCTCCCGAGCCAGACGAGGAATGTTGCTATGTGACCATCGTCTTGGCTCCACTCTGTGGAGGCTTCCCGACATTGTCGGCTGTGCGTTGTTCGAGCCCCATCCAAAAACCTTCCAGATAGTCCAGCACTGCGGTCATGCCCTGTTGAAAATCTCGTTGCTGTTGCAATGACAGTGTTGTCCTGTCAGCCCCGCCGTTCATGGCCTGGACAGCATGTTCCATGGCGTCTTCATGACTCTGCTCCAGTTCACGATGGAACGTGAAATAGGTCATGTCCATTGCGGGATACCGTGATGAGCGAAGGTGAGTGAGGCCAGGAATCAAATGATCCCACATGGTGATGGCCATATTTTCAAGGCCGAATGACGCACCCAAGGCTTTCGAATGATTGCTGTCGCTGTAGAGCCGTTCCATGCCCTCGATATAGGCGCGGGTGGATGGCAGCATCGGACGAGTCATCGCCTCGTGAACATCGATGCCGAGAGATCGCAAGAAATCACGGTAGAGCAACTCGTGACGACGACCGGCCTCTCCGTCGCCCAGTTCGGAGTACAACACTCTTGTCAACTCGTCGGCGATCTGCTCATCCTCCGTGTTCACCAGTTGAGTGACCAGAATCTGTGGAAAAAATCTGGCAAAGTTGTAAAACTCCGTCGCGAATTCTTTGAGCTCTTGATCGGTGAGGTCGCCGGAGCGGAAGCGATGGAGATAGGAATTGTTGATGGCTCCATGCTCAAGCACGAGGCGTCTCATTTCCTGATGAAACGTCATGGCTGAACCTCCTGGTCGAGTCGGCTCTCGTAATTTACATGATATAAAACTTATATCGCTATAGCAATAGGCTGGCAATCGCGTAGATGTAATGCTAACGACAAGAGTAGCCATGATCTTATTTAGCACTCGTCTGTAGGTGCTTGAAAAATGTTATGCAGTGATAGTAAAATTCAATCACTCAATAGGAGTCATGCAATGGCTAGAGTGGTCAATCGGGTGGAGTGGAGGTCGCCATGGAGCAGACTACCGGTTTTGATCACGTCACTCTCTGTGTGAGCGATCTTGCGGCAGCGGAATTCCTTTTCGCCAAGATCCTCGGTTTTGAAGTGATCTGGTCCGCGAAAGACGTGGGAACCAATACCTCGTCGATGGACACTGTCGTCGTACAGCGCGGGACCGCCAAAATTGCTCTTATGCAGGGTCAAGACAAAACCGGGAAATCTCAAATCAATGAGTTCATAGAAAGGTATGGACAGGGCGTACAACACGTCGCTCTGGAGGTCGATGACATCGAGGCTGTGTGCCGAGAGTGGGAGGCGCATGGCGTGAAGTTTAGTGGGGCAGTGAAAGAGGGGAGGGATGGGTTTGGGCCGCTCAAACAGCGCTTCACCTATCCCCTTTTCCCTGGCAGTGGGTTGTTTATCGAGCTGACTCAACGGCAGCACGGGAGCGAAGCGTCCAAGACGTTTGTCCGGAGCACAGTGGAGTCGCTCTACAAAGATATTGAACGGGAGCAAATCTCCAGAGTCGAACGGACGATCGTCGATTACGATTCATCCTCTATGCCGAAGGGGGAGCAAAAGAAGCGAGTGGAAAAGGTGTCGTGATCCGGCGGTCCAACCTTGGTTGAAGGTCGGCAATGTATCTCAACAAAAGAGGAAAAGTTCCCAACCAGGCTCATGTGGGAATTCCCAAGGGGCTTTATGAAGAGGAACATGGGCGAAACGGCTTTGTTGGACCGGTTTCCCATCTCTATCGGACACATCCACCAACTTCATGGATCAATATCGAGGGAAAGCTGAAGCCGCGGGCCTTCGCCTGTACGCAGATTTCCGAAACCGTGTTGTCCATCACCACACAATCAGTGCGTATGCTGCAAAGCCAGGACGCCAGTCTCTACGTTTCTTGGCAACGGGAGACGATGCCTCATTTTGTGCGCAACG
This sequence comes from Nitrospirota bacterium, assembly GCA_016222925.1. Lineage (GTDB taxonomy): Bacteria > Nitrospirota > Nitrospiria > Nitrospirales > Nitrospiraceae > Nitrospira_D. Next base: position 17,907 of record JACRQB010000243.1, read on the forward strand.
CAGACGGAGAAGAAGTCCATTTTGTACATCAGGGGAGGGGGAGGTTTGAGACTGACTATGGTGTCCTGGCTTACGAACCAGGTGATTACGTCATGATTCCCAAAGGCACCACCTATCGAATTCACGTCGATGCCGGTCCTTCATTTTTCCTCATTATTGAGACCTTCGTTCCTCTGGTGGTTCCGGAGCGAGGAGCTCTCGGGCAGCATGCGTTGTTCGATAGAGGCGTGCTACTCATTCCTGAACTAGAGCCGGTGGAATCCGTAGAAACGGCAGGGCGAACATGGGAGGTTTACATCAAGCATCAAGGCGAGTGGACGAGAATTGTCTATCCTTTCTATCCCATGGACGTAGTTGGATGGAAAGGTGACCTCTGGGTGACGAAGCTGAATGTGAAGGATTTTCGACCGGTCGTCAGCCCTCGGTATCATCTGCCGCCGAGCGTCCATCAGACGTTTCAAGCCGGTGGATGCCTCATTTCTACTTTCGCTCCGAGGCCTTTGGAAAGCGACCCGGAAGCGTTACGCGTTCCCTTTTACCATCGGAACACCGACTACGATGAAGTCCTCTTCTATCACGACGGAGAGTTCTTCAGCCGTTCAGGTATTCAACCAGGGATGCTCACGTTACATCCGCAGGGTATACACCATGGGCCACAACCGCAGGCGGTCCAAGCCAGCAAGATGAAGACTCACACGAGCGAGGTGGCGGTGATGGTCGAGTCTAAGACTCCCTTCACTGTCGAACCGAAGATGGAAACGGTGGAGATCAAGGACTATGCACTGAGTTGGAGTCGTCCATGAAACTCGTTAGCTTCCGAGTCAGAACCCCTATCGGCACCTTCACCAGGGTGGGAGCGATACACTATCAGCAGGTCGTGGATTTGAACATGGCCTATGCACGGTGGTTGGCCGATCAACAGGAAGCACAACCATATCGCTTGGCCAATGCGCAGGTTGCACCGACCATGCTGGAGTTTCTCGAAGGGGGAGTTTCTACGATGGCTGCCGCACGCCGCGCGAAAGACTACGTGACCACGCTTCCCTCATCGGTTAAGGGCCCGTCGGGTGAGACGATCATCTATTCGGCCGTCGATGCTCAACTTGCCGCTCCTCTTCCCGATCCACCTTCGCTTCGGGATTTTATCGCGTTTGAAGCCCATATCGCAGCGACATCTAAGAAACGGGGGCAGCCGATCCCGCCGGAGTGGTACAAGGTGCCCGTCTATTATAAGGGGAACCATCGCACGATCATCGGGCCGGATGAGCCTCTGTCGTGGCCGTTGGAGACGACGAAGTTGGACTATGAGCTGGAACTTGCCTGTGTGATCGGACGCCAGGGCAGAGATATCTCTGAACGGCGGGCGGAGGACTATATTGCCGGTTACACGATCATGAACGACTTCAGTGCGCGCGATATTCAATTTCAAGAAATGGCCTGCCGACTGGGGCCGGCGAAGGGCAAGGATTTCGCCACGGCGCTGGGTCCTTGTCTCGTGACTCCCGATGAAATCGCGGATCTCGGTGCATTGACGATGATCGCTAGGGTGAACGGAGAAGAGTGGTCGCGGGGACGATTTGGGACGATCCATTGGTCTTTTGCTCAGATGATTGCGCATGTGTCGAGAGGCGAAACGATCTACCCGGGAGATATCCTCGGTTCGGGAACGGTGGGAGGAGGATGTGGCTTGGAAATGGACCGGTATTTGAAGCCAGGTGATGTGGTGGAGTTGGAAATTCAGCCGATCGGGGTTCTCAGAACCCAAGTGGTGAGTGCAACACAAGGGGGGGAAGATGCTCGTTGGCACGGTTGAGCAGGTTCTCGCAGAGGTGGTGGAACGGCATCGTGAGCTCTATGAAGGGGCGACGATCGATGCAAAGCTGAGAGCCATGATCCGCGCCGGTGCTCACACCAATCTGACCGAGGAGGATGTCCTACATATTCTCCGAGTTTCCCGATCGGTTTTCTTCGATACCCATGTGGAGGTTGTGTCAGGTCATCATACGGCGATCTATCTGCGGTTCGATTCGATTGCGCACTTCCCAGAATTGGTCAGGCAGTTGGCTGGAGATATGGCAACCTGGATCAGGCAGACGTTTCAGCACCATCCGATCACGGGTCTTGTGGCGACCAGCTCATCCGCGGAGCGACTCACGGAAGAGATCGCGGCTGAACTTCGAGGCGCCATGCCGTTGCGCGTAACCCTGACGCCGTATAGCTGCGAGACAGGACGGATCGGGACGGACATTGCGGTCGGCGCCATCAAAGGCGGTGAACGTTTTGTGGCCCTCAACGATGTCACGACACGCGGCAATTGTGTCGGCAAACTCGGCCAAGTGATCACAGACAATGGAGGGCTATTGGCAGGGATGATGGTCTTTGCCCGCCGTGACAGCGGTCAGTTCCCATTGGTGAACGAATTAATCGAACGGCATCCCTTCTACTACACGACGGATCTCGACATGCCGCAATGGGAACCGGCGCACTGTCCTCTGTGCAGAGCACACAAGCCCTTGCTGTCTTGGAAGGACATACCGATGTTGTAAGCCAAGTGACTTGGAGGGCGTCATGGATGTTGCAGCTATCGCCAAAGAGATCAAGCGAGACGATCTACGCCAGATGTACTACTACCTCCGCCTCACCAGGGCAGTGGAGGACCGCATCACAGCGCTCTATCGACAGGGACGTATCGTCGGTGGTGTCTACACCAGCCATGGAATGGAGGCGATTGCCGTCGGCTATGCCTCCGCACTTGAGCGCGACGATGTCATCGCTCCCTTTCACCGGGACATGGGTGTCTTCCTCATTCGAGGTTTCGCTCCCGGCGAGATCCTCGCTCAGTACCTTGGAAAGAGAACGGGTCCAAGCAAAGGGAAAGACGGAAATGTTCACATGGGAGATCTCAAGCGGGGAGTCTTTGGATTTGTCAGCCATCTGGCGGACAATCTTCCGGTAGCGGCCGGTGCGGCGCTGGCGTTCAAGATGAGGGGGGAATCTCGCGTCGTTTTCACGGGGACTGGTGATGGAGGAACCAGCCGAGGCGATTTCCATGAGGCGATGAACTTTGCAGCGGTGCGAAAACTGCCAATCGTCTTCTTCTGTAACAACAATCAATACGCGTACTCAACGCCGATCCGTCTGCAGATGGCGATTCCGAACGTTGTCGATCGGGCCAAGGCGTATGGCATGCCGGGTGAAATCGTGGATGGCAACGATGTGGCCGCGGTCTATCTGGCGGCAAAACAGGCGATCGGAAGGGCCCGCGCAGGGGAGGGGCCAACCTTTCTTGAGTTCAAGACGATGAGGATGCACGGCCATTCCGAGCATGACCCGGCGAAATACGTTCCGCGCGAGCTACTGGAGGAGTGGAAGAAGAAAGATCCGATCCTCAGAGCCGAACAGCTGCTCAAACAGCTCGGATATGGTGAGGAAGCATATTTCCAAGAAGTAGCCGAACGTGTGAAGGACGAAGTTGAATCCGGTGTGGAATTTGCTGAGCAGAGTCCTCTGCCGGAAGGGCCGGAAGTGTTGGAGGGAGTGTTTGCGCAGAGTGCCGGCAGCTATTAGCTGACGACGCGAAGCTTCTCTGGAAGGAGCGAGTCCATGACGACTGAAACGATGCAGAAACGACAGGAAGTCACTTACCTCGAAGCAATTTCCCAAGCCCTGGACGAGGAAATGGCCCAAGATGAGCGGGTGTTCTTGATGGGCGAAGATATCGGTACGTACGGCGGCGCCTTCAAGATCACGGAAGGATTTCTCCAAAAGTACGGCGAATGGCGGGTGCTCGATACGCCGCTTGCCGAATCCGGATTTGTCGGCGCGGCGATCGGCGCAGCGATGATGGGTCTGCGTCCTGTCGTGGAGATGCAGTTCGCAGATTTCATTTCCTGTGCCTTCGATTCTGAATGTCCGGAAGGCTGGTTCTTCCACTCCCCAGGACTCAAGTTGGTCGCCCCGTCCACACCATACGATGCCAAAGGGCTCCTCAAGGCGGCGATTCGCGACCCCAACCCGGTGATCTACTTTGAGCACAAATTTCTGTACCGGCGCATCAAATCTTTCCTTCCGGAGGAAGATTTTGTTGTCCCGCTGGGAAAGGCCGATGTGAAGCGGGCCGGTGGCGACATATCAGTGATTACCTACGGTGCAATGGTGCACCTCGCGCTGGAAGCCGCTCAGACATTGGCCAACGAAGGGATTGATCTGGAAGTGGTCGACCTACGCACGTTGATGCCGCTCGACAAGGAGGCGATTTATTCATCGGTGCGCAAAACTAGTAAAGCCATTCTTTTACATGAGGACAACAAGACCGGAGGCATAGGAGCCGAGATTGCAGCCATGCTGGCGGAAGACTGTTTCGACTGTTTGGACGGGCCGATTCTGCGGATCGCCCCGCCGGACACGCCGGTTCCGTTCAGTCCGCCGCTGGAAGAGTTCTTCCTCCCGAAGACGAGCGACATCGTCTCGGCGGCGCGGAAACTGGCGGCGTATTGAGAAAGCTCATTGGTCAAGCGAGGTATTCAGTGGCCACCGACATCATCATGCCCCAGCTTGGAGAAAGCATTGCCGAAGGGACGGTCGTGAAATGGCTGATCCCTGTCGGAGGGATGATTCAAAAGGACGAGTCGCTCTTGGAAGTCGAAACCGAAAAGGTGACCTTGGAAATTCCCTCGCCTACCACAGGCTTGTTGAATGAAATCATCGTTCATGAGGGGGAGACAGTTCCTGTCGGGACATTACTGGCTCGCATCGAGAGCGCTCCACCTTCGGAAGTCATTAATCAAGTCGGCGGGGTGGTCCTCCGCCCTATGGAACAGGCTCCGACAGGCGAACAACATCATTCTCCGGCCGTCCGGCAGATGGCGAAGGAACATGGAATCGATCTTTCGCACGTGAAGGGAACCGGGGTTGGCGGCCGGGTAACCAGAAAGGATGTCCTCGACTTTATTGCACAGAGCGGAGCTCAGGCCAAAGTTGCCGCTACTGGCAGTGAGCCTTCCATGGGCGAAGAGCTTCTGACCTTCACGCAGATGCGCAGGACCATCGCGGACAGGATGGTCAAGAGCAAACAGACCTCAGCCCATGTCACCACCTTTTTTGAGGCTGACTTTTCGAGCATCGCCAAATTCCGGGAGGGCCGAAACCTTACGTATCTGCCGTTTGTCGT
>JACRQB010000218.1 GCA_016222925.1 Nitrospirota bacterium
GAAGCCTATTGCGCCTCAGAAAAAATCGAGGGACCTGGTGGGATGCCGGTCGGAGTCAGCGGAAAGATCGCCTGTTTGATCTCGGGAGGCATCGATTCACCGGTTGCCGCCTACCGTATGATCAAACGTGGCTGCCATGCCTCCTTCGTTCATTTTTCAGGTCGCCCATTGGTCAGTCGTGCCTCTGAGGACAAGGTGCGGGAGCTAGTCCAAACCCTCACGGCGTATCAATATGCGTCGCGCCTCTACGTCATTCCTTTCGGAGAAATCCAGCGCGAGATTGTGTTGAATACACCACCACCGTTTCGCGTGGTGCTCTATCGGCGGATGATGCTTCGCATTGCTCAAGAACTAGCGCGGAAGGAACGATGTTGGGGGTTGGTTACGGGAGATAGTCTCGGGCAGGTCGCGTCGCAGACACCTGAGAACCTGACGGTCGTTGAGGAAGCTGCCGAGCTCCCAATCCTCCGGCCGCTTATTGGAATGGATAAGCGGGAGATCATCGACGAGGCCAAGCGGATCCGAACCTATGAGACGTCCATCGAACCAGACCAAGATTGCTGCAAGCTGTTCACTCCACCCCACCCCAGTACGAAGACCCGGATCGACGACCTTCGAAAGATCGAGCGGAGTTTGGATATCAGTCAACTGGTCAAGCAAGGGTTAGAGAGGGCTGAGGTATCAGCGTTCACTTTTCCTACCTGATTGAAGATCCGATCCCTGCGGCATCGTCACTCAGAGTATCGGCGCCCATCACTAACCATACAAGGACCTATTCTCTTCATCGAAGCCCATTGCAAAACTGCACCGACCACGGTAAGCTCGCCCTTCAGTCGAGCATGTTTCCCTCACCTGCTCGATCATCAATCCAGCCGACGATCTACCATAACGGAGAGGTGCGAGAGCGGCCGAATCGGGCAGTCTCGAAAACTGCTGTCGGGGTAACTCGACCGTGGGTTCGAATCCCACCCTCGCGAGATCTCGTCCCCTTCGCAGGGCAAGGTGACGGATCCGCCACACTCATCCATTAAAGAACCATGCATTAGCTCTACATTCTCCTGAGTGAGACTAAAAGCAGGACATAGACCGGTGTTACCGAGAGCATTGAAAAGAGGCTGAAGGAACATAACAGTGGAAGGGTAAAGTCCTCACGCCCCTATCGCCCATATAAAATACTGTATACACAAGCGTTTCCAACTTTGATTGAAGCGCGTCAAGCCGAACGCTTCTACAAATCAACTGCCGGTCGGCGTAGGTTGAAGCAAATGATTTCTACTCTCGAGAACGACACACGTTAGAGTGTAACTGAGGCTAACGATGTAGCCAAATCCACACCGTTATCATATTTCATCAAGTCCCGCTCTCTCTGCTTTCTCTCTCAACACGCGTCGCAATTCCACCATCCGCCTGACCTCCCGCTTGAATCGCAAGATCGTCATACCCAAGCGATGGCACCACCGCCGGCAACACAGACTTAATCGAGTACGATCCGTTGAAGGCGGGATGATAGTAGTGGTTCTTGATGATTGGGAGCAGATCCCACAATCGCTTCACAATCGCTTTGAACGCTGATTTGAATTCCGGGAAGGTCTCTGCCAACTGGCAAATGAGCGATTCCTCGTATGCTGAATAGACCACAATATTTCCGGTCTCACCGAGCGATTCGATGAGAGCCTCGACCCAACGTTTGCGAGGGTCCGACGCCTCACCGTGAAGAAACTCCTGGTGCACCACCTCACCGGATTCGAGTTCAATATGGTTGGACCACTGCACCGGAAGAGACTGATAGGGCCTGGTAGAGGGAAACCGCGGCAATGCCAACATGACGGTTTCAGCATCGAGATGATGTATGGGATAGTTCAAGGAACGAAGAATCCGACCCAATTCCGGTGAAACCCACTCGATATTGTCTTTGACCTTTCGTTGTACATCCGACAGCCTGGTGTCGTCTGGAATGTCGTCGATCGTCATGATACCCCGCCGGACAAGCTGACCGACAATTTCTTTCTTGCCCGGCAGATGATAGATCCAGCGCTTGGGTTTCTCCTTCGTGCAATGAGCCCAGAAGGGACATTCGTAGGGCGTATGACAATGCTGATCAGGCTCGATCTTCGGGGCCTGCGACTCCAGCAAAAGGACTTTCATGGCGGCCAATCGTTCCGGCACCGACCCGCGACGATCTGTCACCGCTTCCGAGACGTCCTCAATCGAGAAGAGCGCCTGCAGATCAACTTCACCATTTTGGTAGAGATACCCCGTATCGATATGCATCAGACAGGTCGCATCGAGTCTCAATCCGGCTCCGAGTACGACATAGCTTTGTATAGAGAGGTCATCAAGGTGGATATCTTTCACCCTGGTTGATGACTTCACCTCGATTAAACGCCAGGACGATGATCCCCCTTCACCAATCTGTACGCGCTCTATAATATCGACGCGCACAAGCACTCCATCATATTCGAATGCCCCTTCGAAGATGGCGGGGATCTTGGGATCTTGAAGCAACGCAGCGGTCTCTGCGATTGCCGCTTCTCGCTGACGGAATCCCGACTTCACCAGTACACCGCCTCGAAAGCGCTGTTGTGCCAGGATTCCGATCTCAGTTCCCATGTCCAAGATCGCCTGCGTCGACGCATCCGGCGGGGTTGCCAACGCAGGCTGATGAATCTCCAGATAGAGCCGTTTGTGACATTGCAAACCTGAGAGGTATTTCGATTTTGATAAGCGATGTGGTGCGAATGTCGTGGGGGATCCGTTATGAGCGTCGGCCATTGTCATATGGTCCGCAATACGATCAATGATTTCTCACATGGCGTGAGAAGAAACTCTGTTAGGATAACGTCCCATGGGCAACGGTGTCACCCAGATCAGACGGTCCGTGATGATTTTGGCACTCCCCGTCACGCTCACCACGCTGCTCCAACGGGCTGAAGGCATTGTCGCCGTTTTCTTAGTCGGCGGGCTGGGTGCCACGTCTATTGCTGCGGTCGGCCTGGGGCAACTGCTGGCCTTTGTGGCCACGACCCTGGTCTCTGGAGTTTCGGTCGGGACGAATGTGATCGTCGCCCAGTTATGGGGAGCGCGGCGCCGACAAGACGCGGGAGAAGCGGCTCGTCATTTCTTATGGCTTTCGATCGGCGTCTCGCTCGTATTGGCCGGCCTTGGGATCGCCGGCAATCTGCTCGTTATGCAGCAACTCGGTGCGGAATCCACCGTCATTGAGCTCGCCCTCCCCTATTCGACGCTCATCTTCCTCGTGATTCCCTGTACCGTCCTCATCCAGGTCTTGTCATCCATCCTCCAGGGCACTGGTGATACGAAGACTCCCATGTACGGCCTGATCGGCGTCAACCTCCTCCATGTGCTCCTGGCCTACCCCCTCATCTATGGACAGTGGGGAGCTCCCCCATTGGGCCTCAAAGGCGCGGCGATTGCCGTCGGCCTCGCCGAAGCGACAGGCATGTTCTATCTTCTGCTGCGTTGTCGTCCTATCTTGAAGCAGTCGTCCACACTGCGCCTCGACCTGATTCGATCGATCTGGGATGTGGGAGCGTCGGTGTCCGGTGAACGCATCGTTCAACAGGCCGGCATTTTCATCTACACCAAACTCGTCCTCCTCTACGGCACCGTG
>JACRQB010000219.1 GCA_016222925.1 Nitrospirota bacterium
ATCGCGGCGACCTGGCCGGTCACTTCAACACGGATCGGCACGTCGGTGGTCTTGGTTTCGACAACCGCAGCTTGAATGACTTTCTGTGGAGCGGCTGACACCACCGTTGTGGCCGGCTCCTCCTTGGACCCGCAACCAGCCAACAGCAGCAACAGTGCGACAAGTATCTGTTTCACTGGGCTGAACCTTATCTGAGCGATGTTTTCCTCCGGACTCAGAGTCCACCCGTGGCCGCTCGAGCATGGTCCTCACACCGATCCTCAGGTCGAGCATTCGTACCCCTCTGATCTTCCCATGTCCCACGTCTGGCCCCCAACTGTCGAAGCAGACATTCTGCCGTCGCGAGCAGCTCTTCAAGACTACGATCCGGTTTCGCACCATAGTGCCCTCGATCGAAAATGGGGATTTGAAGGCAGACTTCGGCACGATACCGGCGTTCGGGAGAATACATGATCCGATGCATCGGCGGTTCGGGATATTTGCAGGGCTTGAGCAGATCCAACGACTGAAAGAACACACGGCAGAGACGGCGCAAATCGCCTATCAATGCGTGAAGTTCCGAATCGTCGCCCGACGGGAGATGCTTGGGGTCTTGGAAGGCCGCATACAGGTTGAGCTGAAACCCAATTTGAACGATCCGATCCATTCCATCTTTGACATAGAAGGGATCGTGATCGAAGCAGATCTTGCGCGTAGCAATCATGTCGCGCAGATCCTGTTCGCTCGTGAATGCGTCCTCCAAAACAAGAGAAATGGGCATGCGACTCTTCCAATCCTTCGTGACCCCAAGATTGACACAGACCTTACCCTAGAGGAAACGACCCCACCTGCCAAGTCTTGGTTACTCGTGCACCCCGAGCTTGCGCAGGAAGGCCATCATCGGACACCATCCGGTAAAGGCCGATTGGATGAGATTCACCGCCACAAAGGCAGCGAAATAATTCCAGTAGGGGTGGACGGTCGCGCCCAGAATGACCGAGGCCAGCACAAAGATACCAGCAATCAATCGTAAACGTTCATTGAGTTTCATGGCATCCTCCTTTCCTCTTGTCTATGTGAGGCGCCGGTTGAGGAAAGGATTCAGGCTGGGAGGGGCCTTAACCCGACGACTTCTCGCTTCCCCATACCGATTGCATCGAGAATCGCCTTCTCAAAATTTTGGCGCTTCTCCTCTCTTCCTGGTTGTTCATCGCCGACAGCTACTCGCTCGCTCTGAATCTGTACATATCATGACAGGCCGTGCAGCGAGCCGTCATGCTCGACAACCGGTGCAAGATCTGTTGGGGGGTCTCGTTCTTCACGATCGCATCGGCCAGCGCATCCATGTCCTTGTGGATCGACATGCCCATCTGCTTAAACGGCAGCGGCAATTTGGCCATGATGGCCGGCTCTACATCCGCGGCCATGTGCATCCCGACGGCCCTGGCCGCTGCTTCCACTTCCTTTAGATCAGGCTGCGGCTCTCCCAATCCTCTGACGACGCCGTCCACCGCTTTCAAGAGCTGCCGCATCTCCGCCAAGATCTGATCGCGCTCAGCCGGTGCCAACAGTATTTCCGTGCGGCCGTCATTTCCCTTTGCCGTCAAACCCTTGATAAAGAACCATCCCAGAACCGCGATTGTCATGATCCAGAGAACAACGACCACCATGCACCAGCGCGATTTCATATCTGTTGCTAGGCCTCCCTCTTCATCGTCAAAGCAATACCCATCATCTCTTTACACAAATGGGCCAGCTCTTCGACCAGTCAGTCCGTGTAGATTGCAAGGAAGGAACCGCGGGGCGGGTCAAGAGAACCCAATATTCAGCCTTGGAAATTCACTGGTTCTACGGAACGATACGAGCAACGATCGAGAATAGTCGCCCTTTGCGACAGGAGCCGCTGAACCTTTGTCCCAGAAGGCGACAGTCTGAGTTAGGAGGGGGAAGACCAGATACGAGGAACAGAAGTATGGCGGTCATAGCCGGCATGGTGTTCCGTCTCAGGGTGATTGGTCCGCTTCATGCTGCAGACCAACCGGGAGAGATTCCTATACTCGCCGAAGCCCTGTAGCGACCCCACATACATCAACCGCACAAAGTGTGGCCGCTGGCTGAGGATTCTTTATGCTTAGGTCACGTTATGTTATCTTTCCAACTATGAAGGCTGCGTTCACGACGGCGGCCGGGAGGCGAAACCCACTGCCATAGGGCAGTCACACGTGGGAGGGACGCGTTTATGAGACAGACGCTTGGGGTGCTGGGTTTTGTCATATGTGTGAACATGACCGCCAACTCCATGGCAGCGCCGGCAGCCGACGCTGGCGAGCAGGACTTCGCCAAAGGAGAGAGTCTTTTAAAGCACAAACAATATGCCGAAGCGCGCGCGACGTTGGAGGCAGGGCTCATCAAGAATTCGTCTCATGTGCAGGCTCATTTCAACCTGGCTGAGGCCTGTCGAGGACTAGCAGCCTGGGACTGCGCTGAAGAACATTACGAGACTGCGTTGCACCTGGATGCGAAATCCAGGATCACGGGGACGAGGGAACCACGGTTAAGCAAAATGAAGGTGTGGCAGTCGCTGGAGGAAGTGACTGCGTGGCGCTTGCTGGAGGAAGCAAAGGGTCTGCTTGCCGGTGGACAGGCTCAGCCCGGCAAGATGAAGCAGGCGGAGGAGGCCCTGGACGGCGCTCATGAGCTGGGCCTCAATAATGAGCAACAGGCCGTCTATCAACAGTTACAAGCGAAATTCCCTGGGCGACGTTCGACGACCTCGCCGGATAGTCTGAAACCAGATGGGTCAGCAGGAGAGGCGTTTCCGACCGATCCCCGCGACGTACCAATGGCGCTGGTGCCGGCAGGCGAATTCACGATGGGGAGCACGCTGAAAACTGACGAAAAGCCCGTGCATCGCGTCTACCTTGACGCGTTCTCTATGGACAAGTACCACGTGACGGTGGGGCAGTATGCCAAGTATCTGGAGGCAACGGGCACGGAGGCGCCGCCGGAGTGGGAGATCATGAACGAACCCCGCCATCAGAAACGTCCGGTCGTGAACGTCAGCTGGTCGGATGCAGCCACGTACTGTAAATGGGCCGGCAAGCGTCTGCCGACCGAAGCGGAGTGG
>JACRQB010000220.1 GCA_016222925.1 Nitrospirota bacterium
ACCGGGCTGAGCTTCCACTGCTTCAAGGGATTCTGCCGCCTCGCTTCGAATCGCCTGGCTTGTTCGTCCTTGGAGATGGAGAACCAGAACTTGACGATGGTCACACCGTCTTCATAAAGCATGTGCTCGAATTCTGGGACCTGTTGCAGGAAACGCTGATGCTCCTTCTTAGTGCAGAATCCCATCACCGGCTCGACGACGGCACGGTTGTACCAACTCCGGTCGAAGAACACGATTTCACCCCTCTTGGGGAGCTGGTGAATATAGCGCTGGAAATACCACTGGCCCCGTTCTGCGTCGGTCGACTTCGGCAGAGCCACGACGCGCATCGCGCGAGGATTCAGATGCTCGGTAAACCGGCGGATCGTCCCGCCCTTCCCGCCGCATCCCGTCCTTCGACAAAAATTGCGATACGCTCCCCACTGCTCTGCACCCACCGTTGCAGCCTGACCAATTCAACCTGCAATTGTTGTAACTCCTGTTCGTATAGCAGGGTCTTGCGCACTTCTTCGACATTGACGGCTTTGTTTGCGAGAAGCTTCAGAAACCCCTTCCTTGTGTTGACCCTTCGGAGGTCATCCGCAGTCAAAGCGTAGCCCGGCTCCCCAATACGTCCGAGCCCCTGGGCGATCAAGGTGCTGCGCGGGACCTGGTACCCGTCTCCCTCCCGCGGCACCCTCGTGGGAATCGTCTCCAGCTCATTCATATCTTCGTCGACCTGCTTCCCTTCGCCGACATTTGCCGGATCTCTTCGCTCTTTCCGTTCTTTAGACTTCCCGACTGATTCGCCATCAACTGCCATGCGAGGCCTCCTTCATTTCGTCTTCGATCAGAACATCACGTTTCGATCGCGCTCGGCCACAGCCTTGATGTAATCGGGCATCCCTTTGATAGAGGCCCCAGCTACTAAATCCCCTCCGCCAACCTGTCTGGCCACTGCACAGGCACCGCACACCCAGACCGGTACACCAGCCGCCTGGACAGCGGCCAGCAGTTCTTTCAACGGAGTCAGGTTTACACCGGTGATATGATCAGCGACACCTTTCCGACCCAAGGTGACGGCTTCGTTCCACAGCCAGAGCACAACATCATGCCCCTGCTCCTTCGCCGTCTTCGCCGCCATGAACGGCAACGTCGCCATTGTGGGGTCGTCCGTTCCTCGACTACCTGAAATAATGAACGTTGCCATGAGTGACTCCTTTACTCCCTACTACTGGTCTACTCTCTGGTTAGGGCTCCACGACGATTCTGCCACCCAGATCTGCATCGGCTCGATGGTCTGCTCGGTCTCCTCTGGCGCAATGGTAATCCGAACCGGCTTGGTGATCTGAACACCTTGCTCTTCTATAGACTCAAACAACCCCGGGGCTTCGAACACATGGGTCCGTGCAGTTGGATTCTCAAACCGAAAAATCAACGGCTCCCTGAAATCCGTGCCACGGTGAATGATGATTTCACTGGGAAGCCACACCGCTTGCTGATATTCGACATCACGCGCCACAAAGGCAACCTCCTTCGCCCATCCGGTGAGCGGCATTACAAGCGAACCGACACTGACCGCCAAGCCAAGATATATGACCGCGAGATGAGCGGAGCGTCTCCTGACACAGTTCATGTGGAGTCTCCTTCATCCACTGCAGAACCGGCACAGCCGCTCACATCAGCGTGACCTATCACGAAAACAGCCCCGCCACTCCTGGCTCACTTCGGCAGATCTTCGCCGGCCAGGAATGGAGCTCTTGCCCTCTCACAGGGGGGATGCCCGCTTCCACACCGCAGTGGGCTTGTTTCAGAGCGGGACAGGGATGCGACTCAGCCGCCTCCGATATCCCCTCGGGTTTCAATGACAAACAGTTCTCCTTTCACTTCAGGATGGATGTCGCACCACAGGGCATGACGCACACTATCGGTCCCACCGGTTGCTGGATCGAAGTTCGAGGGCGCCGTCGCGAAACGCAGTATCATCGTCTTTCCCGCGTCGACATGGAACGACTTGAACTGCTTTCCCCGCACTTCAAGACCACCTTCCACCTTCACCGGAATGTTCTTGAACAACGTTGACGCTAACCCGTGCGTGACAGAATCCTGGTTTCGGACGACGATGATGGTGTCCTGCGACGGCATTGTGAACCCAGCGGTCTCATAGCCATGCTGACGGTCCTTGATGGTGATCTCCACCTTGGAGGGCGGCGCTCCCATCCCCGCAGCCTGTGCATAGGCAATATCATGGCTACCGGCCAATACCGCCCATGCAGCGACCGCAAACGGAACGGCTGACTTCACCACTCCATATCGACTCACTCTCATAATCTGCCTCCTTTTTTACACATACACATGGACCTTCCTTATTTATCCTTCGCTAAACTTCGGATGTAGTGGATGAGTTGCCAGACCTGCTCATCCGGCAATGTGGCAAACGACATCATGCCGGTGCCTGGCGACCCGTTCTTGATGGTCCAAAACAACTGCCCATCCAGAATCTCGCGCATCATCGCGCCGCAGGTGAAATTTCGTGGCGGCGGCACTAAGGCCGCACCCATCAACCCCTTGCCATCACCTTGCTCACCATGGCACATCACGCAGGCGACTGGCTGCGCCGCTCTCAGGAACAGCTCTTTACCTGCCTGGATTGAACCGGCGGAAGATGGAACCGGATTCGTTTTGCCGAGGAAGTCGTCTGGCGCCTTGGCTGTCTTGCGCGGTTGCACGCAAGCACTGCCCTGACTACCGCCAGATGCAGCGGCGATATCCGGTACTCCCTTGAATGTCACTTTCAGATAGGCGATCACATCCGCCACGCCCTGTTGACCAATAGTCAAATTCCAATACGGCATGTTCGGCGATTTGCCTACTGCCGGGCCGCCATGATTGATGACGTTGTAGAGGTATTCGATCGGAAGCTTTTCGAATGGAATGTTGGCATGTATCGCCGGTTTGGGTTCCAGACCGGAAGCGGCCGGTCCGTCGCCTTTACCCGTCGCACCGTGACACTGCGAACAATACTCTTTATAGACCACCTTCCCCCGATCCACACTGGCCACCTCGAACTCACGGCTCGTCCAGGGCTCATAATACGTGAAATCCTTCACACCCTGTACCATAAGGAACCCAATCACCGCGCGGAGTTGTGGCTCCGTCGCATCGGCTAAAAACTCGCCGCTGTGCGGCGTGAAGTCTTGCGGGTTCTGCCCGAACCGGAAGAGCCAATCCTGGTTGTACCGCTGGCCGGCATTCTGCAGGGCCGCGCTCTGCGGCCCGCCGATCAATCGACCGTTTTCCTCGATCGTGTGGCAGCCGAGGCAGGCGTGGGCTTTAAAAGCCGCCGCACCAAACTTCACGTCGAATTTGGTGACTTTCGAGAGATCGAACGCGCCGATGGTGACGCGCGGATCTTTGTTGTGCTCGGCAAAGTAATCCGCGAGTGCGTTCGCCTCCGACTCTGTGACCATCGGGTGCTTGGACGGAACGGTGGTCAGGTCCCACATATATCCCTTCGCATAGAGCGGAGCTTCTTTACCGGTCAACCAGCGAATGAGCCACGACCGTTGGTACTTACTGCCGGCCCACATCAAGTCAGGAGCGTGAAGCTTGAAGCGCGAATCCGGCTGACCTTCCAGCCGGTGACATTGCACACAGGTCTGTTGGATCAGCTCCTTGGCGCGCGTGTGATCGCTCCCGAACGACAATTGCGGGGACGACATGAGTCCTAACCACGCGAGCGCAGCGCTTCCAATGAACACCCGGATTCTCACATTCAACATCGCTGCTCCTTTCACAAGGGTTTCTCCGCACGAGGATGAGGATTGAGTTCGATCGCCACACCGGCAGGCACCGCGAGAGATTGATGCACGGTGCAGCCATGTGCCACCTTGAGTAATCGCTCTTTTTGCTCTGCGCTGATGCGGTGAGGAAGGTGGATTCCGAGGTCGATACGACCAACTCGATGAGGAACTTCGGCCATCGTCCATTCCGCCTCGACCGTCAAGCCATCTCGGGAAATGCCGTGCCGCCCACAGAATTGCCCGACGAAGTACGCCACACAACTCGCGACGGACCCGACAAAGAGTTCAACCGGACCCATTCCGGCATCCTGCCCTCCATCCTCCGCCGCCTGGTCGGTGATGATGCGATGTTGGCCGCTTACAATGTCGTAGCGTGTTCCTCCGTGAAAGGTAGCCGTAAGTTTCATCTCGCTCCTGTCGACCGCTCAATACGGTGCATCCGCCGGCTTGTCGCCCTTCGGCCAATCATGAATCTTGTCGGGAAAATCCGGTCGAGGCTGCGTATTGATATAGACTGCGGCATCGATGGCTTCGTCGTCCGTCACCGTCCAGCCCCAGCCTCGCGGCATGTTGGCCTTGATAAATGCGGCAGCTACACTCACCCGCGCCATGCCTGCACCAATGTTGTACGAACGCGGCCCCCAC
>JACRQB010000014.1 GCA_016222925.1 Nitrospirota bacterium
AAACTCTGGCATGCGGTCACGCCTCTCGGAGAGGGTGAGGAGCGGATTGCCTTAACAATGGAGTATGTCACCAATCCGGAGATGGGCACCGTCAAGCGGCTCTATTCGAACCTCAAAGATTCATTCGGCTATTTCGGCTTCGCCGCCGTCTTCAAGCGGGCTCTAGGCCTCAGCCGGTCTAAGTGATGTAAATCCTTCTTGCTTGATCGCCTTTCCTGATTCAGAGTGTGTCGAAGATCATGCCATGCCGATGGCATGGCGAAGTATCGTGCACAACTCTTCTCGCTCCCACGGTTTGGTCAAATGGGCATAGGCGTGTAGGCACCCCAGGTTCCTATGTGAAGCCGTTAAGACAATCACAGGAAGACAGGGATTCGAGACTTGGAGCTTCTCCAAAATCGAGCAACCATCTCCGTCAGGTAGTCCAAGATCGAGGAGGACTGCATGGTAGGCCTGTTGTTCGATGGATGAAAAGGCCTGGCGACAGGTCTGTGCACAGTCGACCTGGAAGCCTTCGAATTCGAGCAAGTCTTGCAAAGCCATCGTGATATCAGGGTCATCCTCGACAACCAAAATGGAATGCGCTGTTCTCGCTTCGACCTTCGCGTCTGGACTCAGTTTGTGATCGGTGTCTAATGCCTGCCGTGGGCGACTTGTCTCAGGATCCAGAATGAAAGGGGTTGTCTGGACCGGCTCACTTGGTTTCGAGGCAATGGGATGAGTGTCAGGCCGGGCTGGGCCTTTTCCAAAAGGAGGCACAGCAATCATGGTGACCGCCAAATGTGAGAGTGCTGCTCTGGATGGGCATGCTCCAAAGGGGGTATCAGATGGTGAGGAAGAGGGAGATTTCCTTACCACGTGAGTGACTGGCAGCTCCATACCGTGCTCCATTTTGTCTAGTGGTTACGAGATAATCAAAAATGCTCTGTGACCATCAGACAATAGATTAAGCAAGGTCCATTCCTTGCGGCCGACCAATAGGCGAATGTCGAAGTGTTTGATTCTATGGCACATAGTTGGAAATCAAGGATTAGGTGATAAGCAGGACTGTATCGAGCTGATACAGCAACCGTCTCGTTTGAGAAAGCGGAACTGTCTCAAGGTCTGTTCCGAGATGCAAGGCAGGACTATTGATGCAGGTGTTTCATGGCGGCGGCGCAGAGGATGATGAAGAACCCCATCCAAAGGGCGGCGCGTTGGAATGGAATGGCCTCATAGGACTCTCCCTCATCGGCCTCGTCGTCTGACTTAAAAATGACCGTGTAGAGGAACAGTGTGAGAAGCCCCAGCACGAGAAGAAGCTTAATCATGAAGACCATGAGGTACTTGGAGTGGTGCTGGATCCCGCTTCCCGTTTGTGAAGTAATAACCTGATTGACGTAGTGGAGATTCACACCGCCGGTGAACAGCAAGACGACGACGAGAATGCCGGCGACTTTCTTGTAGTGCCGGTAAAAAATATCCGTGATGGGTTTGATCTGATCCTTTGGAACGGCTTTCTCCAGTCCAGGTGTCACCGCCATGACCAGAAACGCCAAGCCGCCGATCCAAATGATCGCTGAAAGCAGATGGAACCAGTGGTTGACGATCGGAATGAGGATATTGAGATCGGTGGTGATACTTTGGAGAGTATCCATTTTGAAACCAGTAAGGAGGCAGTCGTAAGGAGTGAGGGCTTTGAGGATGGGCCTCTAGGCCTTCATCCCTGACGCCTTAGCCCTTACCCGTTACGTCAAATTTAAAGACAGGTGCGTCATTGCCGAATCGTTTCTTGCGCAGCTCTTCCATGAGTTCAACGGTGATAAGCGGTACGTTGTTTTCACGGGCATGCTTCTCTACACCTTTCTTCACCATGGCGCGGAGGAAGTAGGGGATACGGCTCAACCTGAGAGCAGACGGTTCGTCCCACGCGACGTCGGTCTCTTCCGAGACATTGAACGCCACTTTGATTTTCTCGCCACCTTTCGGGGTATAGAGGCACCATTGATCTTCGTCCAACCAGTCACCGTGGTCAACATAGGGACGGGCGCGGCACCCTCCACAGATGTCGGTATATTCGCAGTCACCGCATTTCCCTTTGAGTTGTGGATAGCGGAATGAGTTAAAAATATCCGATCGCTCCCAAAGATCGGCGAAGCTCTGTTGACGAATATTTCCCGCAGACAGCGGCATATAGGGACAGGGGGTTAGTTCACCGTTCGGCGTCACTCGGGCGTAGTTGGTGCCTGCCAGGCACCCTCCCCCCATATATCCAGTCGCCTTCGTGATCGGGGAGTTGGGGTCCTTCTCATAGGCCAACCGCTTGAAGTGGGGAGCGCAACGGGCTCTAACCAGCATGCCTTTGTAATTATCCTGGCATTCGACGAGGTAGCCAAGCACCTCTTCATACTGAGCGGGAGTGATATCCGTCAGCTCTTCGCCTCGTCCCGTACACACCATAAAAAACACATTCAGGACGCGGGCGCCGAGTCTGTGCGCCCAGTCGATGACCTCAGGCAGCTCTCGATAGTTCATCGGTTGAGCACTGAAATGCACTTGAAATTGGAGGCCATTCCGCTTGCTGGCTTCAATGCCGGCTACCGCCGCTTCCCAGGCCCCTGGAACGCCACGGAATGTATTGTGCTTAGCCGCGTCCAATGAGTCAATGCTGATGCCGACTCCCATCACGCCGATTTCGACAAGAGTTTTGGCCATCTGGTCATCGATCAGCATCCCGTTTGTGCCGAAGACCACCATAAAGCCAAGTTTCACGGCGTAACGAGCAATGTCGAGAATGTCAGGACGCACCAGCGGTTCGCCGCCGGTAATGACGAGCAGACACCCCGTATTCACTTCTGCGATCTGTTCGATGAGCCGGTAGCACTCTTCGGTGCTCAGCTCATCGTCTCCACCCGCTGCTTTGGTCGTTGCATCGAGATAACAGTGATCGCATTTGAGGTTGCAACGCTTGGTCAGGTTCAGCGCAACGAGGTAGGGCTTGAAGTCGTCAACCGTCCGACCATCAAACGGCCCTTCCCCCTTTGGAGTGGGGGTGAAGAATTGAGCAATTTGTTGCTGTAAAGAGCCCAAGACGCCAGAAGGGCCGTTGAAGATGGGAAGAGATTTACCCATGGTGTATTGCGTCTGGGTGCTGAGGCTGAAGACTTGTCAGCGGAAGGCGCTGGGAGTCAGCGCCAAAAGCTCAGCATGCGAAAATTATCCGCGTCCTTTTCCGGTGAGGTCGGCAATCATGTCCTTGAGATTGCCGGTCTTCATCGCTTCGGCCATATACCCCTTTGCCTGCTCGATCCCTTCATCGGCGACCTCAATCGTGATCAGGGTCGCGCCGACTTTCTCGGCATGCTTGAGAATGAGCGCTCTGGTGCAATCCCGCATGAAGCCTTCCGGAGCTCGATCCAATCTGGCTTGTGCGTCGTCCGTCCAGGTATAGGGTGAGGCGGCTTCGATATGACCATTCGTCTCATTCCCGTTCGACGCTGCAAGGGTGGCTTCCGCGACCGGCGAGGTACCGGTGCCCTTGTTGGAGAAAATCGGCGTATAGTCTTCGGATGCGGCCTCTTGAATGGTCGGCGCCGCATATTCAAGCGTGATGGTCGTCATGCCTAATTTCCGCGCGCTCTTTTCAATCCTGGCCTTTGCACGTCTCCGCTGGAAGCCGGCAGGCACGGCACGGATTGCTTCTTTCGCATCCTTGGTCCATTGCATCGGCACGTCGTCATAGGCCACGTCCGTTTCCAGGTCACCCTCAGTTGTCGCGGCCACTTCGAAAATCTTCTTATCGACCTGTTTGAATTTCGTCCCATCCGCACTGCAGACCGGACATTTGACCGGGCTGTCTCCCTTCCCGATGTAGCCGCAGCCGTCACAGACGAAATAGGTTTGCCCCATGCGGTCCAGGTAGGCCTGTGTGGAGGCGTTGATCTCTTTGGGTTTCTCTTCAACGATCTGGGTCATGATTCCGCTCAATGTCGGACCCATGAGATCTTTGGTCACGCCCTCATCGGCTTGCATCTTGTCGCGGTCGATACCCGCCGCGTCCAAGCTGCCGCCGAGGGCACGCATGGCGTCCATGGCGCCTTTAGGCAGAATGTGTCCGACCGCGGAGTCAACGACGGTATTACTGATGATGGTATGCCCTTTTTCAATGGCGTACCGATGAATGGCCGTCTTCGCCACGCCGCGCGCGAAAACCGGGATCCTTTCCATCCGCCGCAGCGCTTCTTCCGTCCAGGCAATGGTGTATTCGGCCTGTGTATCGATCGGAGGCACGTATTTGCGGTTGGAGATCAGCACATTACAGGGGGCGCTCCTCAACAGATTCTCGGTGTTGCTGCCGACGTCCATGTCCTCGTCGCTATGGACGCCGATGCGCCCGACGATGAGCAAGGCTGGGACATCTTTCCGGACGTACTGAATGATTTTTTCGAATGCTTTGCCGTCCAGCAACGTCGTTTTCACATCCGTTTGCTCGGCCTGCGCGATTTCGCGGGAAATGTCCAAATGAGACTGGTAGATCTTAGCCAAGCCGCTGTCGATAATTTCTTCGTGCAGTTTTTCTTGTTCCTTGAAGCGAAAGACTTTGCCGGCTTCTTCGTTCAGGACACCCGAAATACTGTGGAATGCCGCGTAGTGGAAATAGGGATCGAAGGCCGAAATCGCCTCCACCGGCATGTTGAAGGCCTTGCCGAGCGCTAAGCCGGTCATCAGTCCGCCGAACGAGTAGGGGCTGCCGTCGACGGCCACGACGATCTTTCCGCCAGTTATTGGCTGAACGTTCTTGATGATCAGCATGTCGGAGTTACGGACCCGGCGGACCACGCGCTCTGTGTTGCTGCCGATGACGCTGTCTTTGACCGCCCCGACCCCCAAAGCGCCCATGATGACGAGGTCATACCCGTTGGTGTTGATGTCCTCGGCCAGCACTTTCCAGTTACGTCCTTCGAGCGATCGCCGTTCAACGGGGAGGTTCGCTTCGTTACATTTCTTATCGACGTAGTCGAGGTAGGAGTCAGTGATGATTTGGAGTCCTCGGGTAATCAGCGAATCGTGGATCTGGCGCTGACGGTCAAGCTCCTTCTCGTCATGGTATTCCTCCGGGAGGCCCGCTTCCATCTGCTTGAAGCGTTTATCATGCATCTTCGCGGCGTAGACATGGCTCCCTACGATCCTGGAACCGAAGGTTTTTGCCAAATGAACGCCGACATCCACTGCGGTATTCGAATGGTCGGAGTTATCGACCGGAATGTAGATTGTCTTATACATTGAGGCGCCTCCTTAAGGCGCGAGTTGGTCAGAGAAGAGGAGTCGTAATTGTATGAAAATCCAACTGATTAACGTGCTAACACCGCCTCCAAAGAAAAGGGATGATAGCACTGGCTCAAACGGGAATGCAAGGTATGAGGAGGGACACCTCAAGTGAAAAGAAGGTGTGTTTGTGGTCAATGAAAGGACGTATGGTGCCTATTCAACTGGCAGAGGTGGCTCTTGGTTCAGCCATCCGTGAAGCCGAGGGGGTTGGTCTGCGGGAACGGATGATCTCCTCGATTGAGAGCAAGGCATCCCGCCCGGAATTGCCTTCGATCCCCCGACTAAGGTTTTGGTCAGCATAGGCCGATTCTCCTGCGGACTGGGACAGGGATCCGGTCCATCGGCGGGGATCGCGGCTGCCCTGCTTCCGTTCCCACGATTGGAGACACGCTTTGGCAATAATTTTGTTGAGCGGGGCAGGATTATAGAGAAGCTTTCTGATGCTGGTCGGCGTCAGCATCAAGGGGTTATAACCGGCCGACAAATACCCCTCTTCCAGCAGGCGCTGTTCCAGGTCGGTATTTGGCTGGATACCTAAGAAAAACATCAATGGAAACACACGCTCTTCGCCAAGAATCGAGGCCACCATCTTGTAGGACTCGACGCTTTGAAGCAAGCTCTCTTCCGTCTCCTTAGGGCTATTGAGGGAATAGTTGAGGATGACCTTGCCCTTGAAGCCGGCCTCCGCCAAATAGCGGCAGCCATCATACAAGCGTTCCAGCTTGAATCCCATGTGGAGATTGTTCAGGACCTCCTGTGAGCCGGAGGTGATGGCCACCTCCAAGTCGCCGACCCCAGAACGGACCATCAGCTTGGCAAACTCAGGGGTGATCAATGACGTGCGAATATAGCCGGACCACTCGATCTCCAGCTTTTCACTGATGATACGTTCCATGATCTCGGTACATTGCGGGTACGCTTCCTTACCCGTAATGAACTGGGCATCGGTAAACCAAAAGCGACGGGCTCCCCATTGATGGTAGTGTTGCGAAATATCTTTGACGACCATCTCGGGTGGCCGGTAACGTACCCGCTTGCCCTCGATATAGGGATACAGACAGAAGGCACAATCATAGGGACAGCCTCGTTTAGACTGAACCCCAATCGATTCGCTTGTGAACTCCCTCCACTGTGGGAAGATGGAAGTTAAATACGGGAGGTCGACGGCCGGTGCATCAAGCAGCGCCGGTGAACCGTGGGTGCCTTTTCGGATCTGTCCGCCTTCTTTGACGATATAGCGTTCGTCCTCGATCGAACGACCCTCGAGAAGCTTTAGGATCGCATCCTCCCCTTCGCCCAGTATGCCGATCGTGCCTTCCGGAAGCTTTTCAATGAGTTGATCCGCAAAGGCGGTGAACGCCCCGCCTCCGATCATGATCTGCGCGTTGGGGAGTTCTTTGCGAACCAGGGCCGGATAGGACAGGATCGTATAGATATGGCTGTAGTACCGGTATAGCTGTTTGATGCCGGCGAACGAAGCGGCGACACGCTTGATCGGGTTACTGGCGAAATAGAAGTTGAACGCATGCTCCAGCGACGAATCACCCTCATGCGGCGAGAAGATCTGAATGTCGCGCCACGAAAAGCAGATCAAGTCCGGTTTGAACTCCGTGGCGGCATCGCGGATAGCCTGGCTGCGCTGCGAGACGGGAAACAACGAGAGATCGAGGATCCGTTGACGTACCTCCGGTTTCCGCCGGTGGATAAAGTCCGCCAAGTAGGTGATTCCAATGGGATAGACTTTTTTGCAAGGAAGGAAAACGTAGAGGATTGAGTTCACGGCGTATGGCTATTTTGTTGCGATATGAATGGCGACAATGCCGCCGCTGAGGTTCTTATACGACACCTGACGAAACCCGGCATCGCGTAAGACTTGGCATAACCGTTCTTGGTCGGGAAATGTCCGGATGGACGCGGGAAGGTACTCGTAGACGCCGGTGCGATCACGGGCGACTATGGTGCCGACCCAGGGCAGCAGTTTGAACGAATACCAATCATACAAGGTTCGTAACCAACCGAATACCGGACGCGAAAACTCCAAGCACACAAAGCGCCCACCGGGCTTCATTACACGGCGAATTTCTCGCACGGCACCTGGTAAATCCCCGACGTTGCGCATGCAAAAGCCGGTGGTGACTGCATCGAAGGTGTTCTCCCCGAATCCCAGATGTTCCGCGCTGGCCTGCAGGCAGGTGATCTTGTCGGTGAGTCCTTTGCCACTGATCTTCTTGAGACCTTCGGCTAGCATCGCATAGTTCAGGTCTGATGCGATCACGCGTCCCTTGGGTCCCATTCGAGACTCGAGCAGGAGGGCAAGGTCGGCCGTACCGGATCCGACATCGAGCGCGGTCCCCCGTCCGACGGGCGTAATGAAGGACGCGGTAATCTTCTTCCAATGGTAATGCAGGCCGAAACTCAACAGCGTGTTGTTCAGGTCGTAGACGCCTGCGATGGAGGTGAACATCCGCTGCACGGCATCTTCGCGGGCCTGGCCGGACCAGGTGGACACCACCTTTGCCGGGGCTTTGGAATCCTGTGTCAATGGACGACGGTCGGTTCCCACCATTTGACGGTGTTAGCACCCGGTTTCAAGCTTTGTCAAGGTGAGATGGCCGCAGGGATGATCGAAATCATCGTCCGGCTGTGCAAACAGAGCGGGTCTTAAGCGGCCTATGCACTATCGCGAGGCGGAGTCGAGCCTTTCCACTGTCCCACTTCAAGGCTGTCAAGCCAGTCGAGCAATTTGGTGACCATACCGCCCTGAAAGACGGATCCGTGCTGTGGGCAGATCATCCTGGGCTTCAGGGCACGAATCCGTTGGGTCCAGCTCCGTAAGGCCGTGGTCGAAGGCATCCACCTGAGATGGAATCCTCTCATATACTGGATGTGATGATCGAAGTCCGTCACGATCAAGCCGGCTTCATGACTGGGGACCAAGGCGGAGCCGATGTCGCCAGAAAACAAGATGCCGGCGAGAGGGTCGTAGAGCGAAAAGTTACCTGAGGAATGGCAGTAATGGGCTGGGACGGCTTCGACTTCTACGCCGAGATCACCGATCTTGATACGCATACCATCGTCGGGA
The DNA here is from genome assembly GCA_016222925.1 of Nitrospirota bacterium. Lineage (GTDB taxonomy): Bacteria > Nitrospirota > Nitrospiria > Nitrospirales > Nitrospiraceae > Nitrospira_D. The sequence continues at coordinate 8,390 of JACRQB010000014.1, forward strand.
ATCGCGTTGAGTTCAATGGCAGTACCGGTGCTGAAATGACTGATGAATTCGGTCCACAGCCACGAACAATAGGTCTTGATGTCAGGGTTGAGATCGAGCCACATGGCAAGCGACGACGAAATATCGGGGTCTTGATGGCTGGCAAAGATGACTCGGATATCCTGGACGCGCACATATTTGGCCAGTTCGGCGAGGACTTGGGGGAATATTTGGATGCCTCCGGGGTCCAGTAACATGGCTTGCCCGCGACTGATGATGACGTACTCATTTGTGTCGATGACGTGAGCATCCTTGTGAGGGTCGCGACCGATCACGATCCATTGATGACCGTTTTCATTGAAGAGAGTTTTACTTTGCATCACTATTCCCTTTCAGCAGCAACTCCACCAAGCTCTGACCACTGTCGATCGAGCTCTTCATGGCACGCATTCTGGCGTCCAGTTCGTCCACCACATGACCGATCTCTGCCGCGAGTGTCTTGAAGCTCATGCCGGCCTCTCCCAGTGCAGCGGCTTCGGAGGAGATGCAGAAGGCCAGATAGCGGGCGGTGAGGCCGATCATCTTCAGACCGTGCAACGCACGGCGTGTGTCATTGAGACAGCGCAAGGCTTCGCTCAGTCGTGCATGCAGTTCAGTCAGGTTAGTCTGGCAGATCGCCGCGATGGAACTTCGGTTGTCCCGTTCCAGGGGCTCACCCAACTGGAACGATGGGTCCGTCATCAACCGGGTGATGTCTTCTGGGGTTGTGAAGCGCAGATGAGAAGGCAGGTGCCTGTCCGCAAGACAAGACGATTGGCCGCCCTGAGGCATCGCCGCCAGCACACTGGTGATCAGCTGGTAGTATCGCCACACGATATTCGAACTGTGGGCGGTGAGTCGAGCGAGTTCAGCGCAGACCTGTTCGATGGCTTCCACCTCGGGTTTAATCTCTCTAGGAGTGTGATTCAGAATCTCAACGAGCGCCAAGATGGGGCGGCCTTTGCCGCCTCCGACTTTCGCGGCTTGGGCGACGCCATTAATGGCAAGAATCTGCATGGATGACGACAGCAACTGGAGCGAGCGTCCGGTATTCATGATGTCGACGCAGATTCCAAACAGCTGATTGATATTCCGTTTGAATAGACCTAACGCGTCAAGCATGGGGCCCAAATGATGATGGTGTATGGGGGAGATTGGACCGGCCTTCATGTATCGGTAAAAATCCACAAAACTGAAGTGGGTCGTGCCAGCCGAGTCAGGCGAAGCAGCACCGAACAAAACAGAGGTGCTATAATCCCGCCCCGTATGGGCAACTCCATCATCATTAAGGGTGCGCGGGAGCATAATCTCAAGAACATCGATGTCGAGATTCCGCGCGACAAACTGGTGATGATCGGCTTGGAAAGACGGTCGCTATCCGCTGTCGGTCGGGGACGCTATGGGCGAAACGCGCGTTGATCTGCAGCATCTGCTCGAAGACCTGCGCGATGCCTATCCTGGCGCGCTGGAAGAAACAATTTTGACCGAAGTGGTCGCCAATTCGCTGGACTCTGGTGCGACCCGTCTCAGGCTTCTGGCGGATCCTGTGACGTTGACGCTGACCATCGTAGATGACGGATCGGGTATGAGGCGACGAGATCTGGTGCGGTATCACGATCTGGCTGCCAGTACGAAGACGCGTGGACAGGGCATCGGTTTCGCCGGGGTCGGAATCAAACTTGGCCTGCTCGTCTGCGAGGATGTCGTCACGGAAACTAGACGCGGTAAGGAACATGTGGCAAGCCGTTGGCACCTGGCTGGGAGGCACAAGGCGCCATGGAAATGGATTCCTCCGCTTGGATTGGTGGCCGATCACGGCACTGCGGTGCAGCTGAAGCTGCAGAACGCGCTCTCGCCTCTCCTGGACGAGGGATATATCGAGGGAGCGTTGCGCAGACAGTATCAACCGTTACTCCAGCCGGAATTTGATGAGGTGCTTACCGCGTATCACCCGAAGGGTTTCCAGTTTGAGGTCAACGGCCGTGTCTTGGAGCGTCAGTCAGCTTATGGAGCGGACGTCTCGAAGCTTGCAGTCTGTCTTGCGCGAAAGCGGAAAGCGGTCGCCATCGGGTATCTGGTTCGAAGTGAGTTGCCGATTCCAGAAGATCAGCGAGGCCTGGCGATCAGCACGTTCGGTAAAGTCATCAAGCACGGATGGGATTGGCTGGGGATTACGCCGGCCTCACCAGACCGGATAGCCGGGATGATCGAAGCGCCGGCGCTGGCTGCAGCGCTGACGCTGAATAAAGGAGATTTTGTTCGTGTCGGCAACAGAGGGGCGCTGTACCTGGGGTATCGCAAAGCTATTCAAGAGGCGGTTTCGAAACAGTTGGCCCAGTGGGGAGACGCTCGTGAATCAGACGACAAAGCCGGCCGACGAACCATGCGGCCGCTGGAGCGTGATTTGGAAACGGTTTTGGTAGAACTGGCCGACGAGTTTCCGCTGCTGGCGTCGTTGGTTGAACAGCGAGTCGGTGGCCAGAAACGGCTGCCGATCGGACGATCAGGGGCAGCGGAGAGTGGGCAGGGGGTGCTCGCAGCATCAATTATGGGCGGCACAGAGGGTTCTGAGGAACCAGGCATCGATCTGACAACGCCTCAAGAGCCATGCACAATGCAGCCATCGGACGAGGGCGCGCAAGGCGAAGCACAACGTGAATCAGAATCATCGCCTGGCGTCGCGGTCGTGCCAGGTGCCAAAGCGCGGCCGCGACCGGGTCGGTACGGGCTCACGATTCGGTTCGAGTCGCATGAAGGAGATCCAGACCTTGGCCGTCTTGTCGAGTCCACGGTCGTCATCAATGACACGCATCCTGCGTATCGTCGTGCCGTAGCGTCTCGTTCGGAGGGATACCACATCGCGCTTGCGGTCGCATTAGCATTGGCCCGCTTGGCCGTGCCTCCTGCTGAAGAGCACGAGTTTGTGACGTCATTTCTGATCCGTTGGGGCGAAGCGCTCGATGGCATCCGGCGCAAATCCCGCAAACGATCCTGAGCCGACCACCACGTATTAAGAAGCAAAAGGCGAATGGTATAATCCCGCGCCTATGGGAAATTCGATCGTCATCAAAGGGGCGCGGGAGCATAACCTCAAAAATATCGACGTAGAAATTCCACGCGACAAGCTGGTGGTGATCACCGGCTTGAGCGGGTCCGGCAAGTCGTCGCCGGATGTCGATTCGATCGAAGGCTTGTCACCTGCGATTTCCATCGAGCAGAAGAGCACCAGTCATAACCCCCGGTCAACCGTCGGCACCGTCACGGAGATCTACGATTATCTCCGGCTCCTGTTTGCCCGTGTCGGGCGTCCCTACTGTTTTCAATGTGGAGACGAGATCACGGCGCAGACGGTTCAGCAAATGGTCGATGCGATTGCCTCGGTGCCGGAAGGCATGAAGTTCCAGATCCTTGCCCCGATCGTGCGCGGGCGGAAGGGTGAATACCGAAAAGAACTGCTGGAGATGCGAAAGGCGGGCTATGTCCGTGCCCGCGTCGACGGCAAGATTGTCGATCTGGGCGAGGACGTCACGCTCGACAAACAGAAAAAACACACGATCGAAGTCATCATCGATCGGCTGGTGATGAAATCCGGTGAGGCGCTCATGCGCCGGCTGGCAGATTCGGTTGAGACCGCAACCAAGCTGACAGGTGGGCTCGTCGCAGTCCTGCCCGAGAATGGGAACACCCGTCTGTACAGTGACAAGCTAGCCTGTATCAATTGCGGCGTGAGTTACCCGGAAATTACGCCTCGGGTGTTTTCCTTCAATAGCCCGCACGGTGCCTGTCCGGCCTGCGACGGCATCGGCTATGCCATGACACCGGGTGGTCAGGAGCAAGAGGACTTCACACTGTTGGAACCCTGCACCGTCTGTCATGGGGCGAGGCTGAGACCGGAGAGCTTGTCCATCAAATTAGCCAAGCAGTCGATCGCCGAGGTGACCAGCCTCTCGGTTCGTGTGGCTGCCGACTTTTTCCTGTCGTTGAAGTTTACCGACCGTGAACTCGTGATTGCCCATCGGATCCTCAAAGAGATTCGGGAGCGGCTTGGGTTTCTCGTCAATGTGGGTTTGGACTATCTGACGCTCGATCGCGCCGCAGCAACCTTGTCAGGCGGTGAGGGGCAGCGGATCAGGCTAGCCACGCAGATCGGGTCAGGTTTGGTGGGTGTGTTGTACATCCTGGACGAACCGTCGATCGGACTTCACCAGCGCGATAATCGGCGCTTGTTGCAGACGTTGCTCCGATTGCGTGACTTGGGCAATACAGTGGTGGTTGTCGAGCACGATGCCGAAACGATGATGGCGGCCGATCACCTCCTCGACATGGGGCCCGGTGCCGGCTCACAGGGTGGGCATGTGATTGCGCAGGGGACACCCCAGCAGATCATGGGTGATCCCAACTCATTGACCGGCCAATACTTGCGTGGAATTCAGACCGTCTCAGTACCCCAGCGGCACCGGAAGCCGAGGGGGACACTGTCGGTAGTCGGGGCACAAAAACATAATCTGAAGAACGTCACGGCGCGCATTCCGATGGGCCTCTTCACCTGCGTGACGGGGGTCTCTGGATCAGGGAAAAGTACGCTGGTACTGGAGGTGCTCTTTCATTCGCTTTCGCAACTGCTCTACCACAAGAAGCCGAAGATTGATGGGTGCAAAGACCTACGGGGGGTTGATGGGCTCGACAAAGTGATCGACATCGATCAATCGCCGATCGGTATGCATTTCCTGCCGGATGTCTATGTGACCTGCGAAGTGTGCAAGGGGCAACGATACAACCGCGAGACGATGGAGATTCTCCATAAGGGCAAGAGTATCGCCGATGTGCTGAACATGACGGTGGACGATGCGTTGGAATTCTTTGAACACATTCCTTTGATCAAGACAAAACTCCAGACGCTACACGATGTCGGCCTGCACTATGTGAAACTTGGCCAATCGGCCACCACACTCTCCGGCGGCGAAGCGCAGCGGGTGAAGCTGTCGCGCGAACTCTCCAAACGGGCGACAGGGCGCACGATGTACATCCTCGATGAGCCAACGACGGGATTGCATTTTGCCGACGTGCAGCGATTGCTCGATGTGCTGGATCGACTGGTCGAAGCCGGCAATACGGTGCTGGTGATCGAACATAATTTGGATGTCATCAAGAATGCCGATTGGATCATCGACCTGGGGCCGGAAGGCGGAGATCGCGGCGGCGAGATTGTGGCGGAAGGCCCGCCGAAGGAAATTGCGAAGGCGAAGCGGTCGTATACGGGGCAGGTGTTAAGGGAAGCTGGGGTGTAAGGGCGGATCGTTCGAGAGTCGGCATGATGCGATGGATAGTGGTTGCAACTGGTTTCTTACGCTTGACCGAGTGCGATTCTGAAGCGCGATAAGAATCGCATGCCATCGCACTCGGCGCCCTCACGGCTGTCGATTCCCTGCGCCTACTATGCCGACTTCCAAAAGGTCCATCCCTTCCACCCCCGGAGAAAAGATGGGCGAGGCGGCTGAAGGCGCTGATGGTCTTCAGACGTATGGTCATGCGCCCTGCGACCATTAATGCTGGATTCCGAGAGGTGATCTGTGTTGACTGAAAAATGTGAAACCATCAAGGCTTACTTCGAGAGATGGCAAGAGGATCTTGCAAGGGTCAAGATGTTGATGGTCGACACCAAATACTACCTTGAGGCTATCTTGGTCCTGAGTTGTTACATTGGAGCCTTGGGATCACTCCGATATCCCGGCGTGACACAAGATAACAAAGTTTATATTAGAATTGTACGTGAATATTCGGGCAAGAAAGACTTTTACGAGCGAATAGATCTCCTTTTCTTTCTTCAATGGCCACGGTCGCAATTTCAGAGTCATGGAGACTACCGGAAGCTAAAGAATCACGAAGAAATCTCGAAAGCTATTATCGATGCCTATGGTGACGAAGTTCAAATCAAGAATGGCACACGGTACATTTCACCACAGGATTTTCTGACAAGCGTAGAGCAGCGGCCATTTCCAGGCTTTAACAAAGCCAATCTCCGTGAACATCTACCTCGCTTCTCGCTTTGTGAAATGCTCTATCGTTATTTGCGTTGTAGTGCAGTCCACGGCGTTCGTTTTCCCTTTGTCGATAAACCTCATCAGGTTGGTGGTGGCATCCGCTACGAGGATAACCATGCAATCACTGGAGATGTTCTGCTTGAAACAACTGAAAACATTCTGGCAAACATGCAGCTTGAGTGTTTAGAGAAAGCAAAGTGGCCAGGGGAATTGTGAGAACTGGTAATTGACTGTCTTGCGAGAAGGAAGTTCGAGTGCGCCATCATCTTTCTGTCAATCTGCAATATTCATATGCTCTTTGTCTTGAGAGGACTATATGTCCGCCAGGGGCATCGATATCTTTCCGGCCAACCCTATAGATTCATCCGATAATTGATCATTCGCTTTCCTGCCGCACGATTCCAATGGACAATATGTCAGTAGTGCTTAAACGAAGGAGGGCTGTGTCCGATGCAGACCGTTGCGTTGCTGACGATTTCGAACGTATTCATGACGCTTGCGTGGTACGGCCATCTGAAGTTCAAGGGTTCCCGCTTGTGGATTGCAACAGTGTGGCTCCTTTGCGCCTACTGTCAGATATGATATGTGCCATAGGCGATGTCAATTATTATGATATTTGACAGTGCTTGTGTCTAATATCATAATTGGTTATGGACATTCCCCGCACTCTTGACCTCCCAAAGCTTCTGGCGACCAAGTCCTATTTCCTATTCGGACCCCGGCAAACGGGGAAAACGTTCATGATCCGCCGCCAGTTTCCTAAGGCGAAATATTACAACCTCCACGAGACCGACACATTTCTGAAGTTCAACCAAGCGCCCCATCGGCTGCGTCAGGAACTGATTGATAAAGACAAGCTGGTCATCATGGACGAAATCCAGAAGTTGCCGCTGCTTCTGGATGAGATCCAGGTGATGATCGACGACCGGAACGTTCGATTCTTGCTGACGGGGTCCAGTGCTCGATCGCTTAAGCGCAAGGGGCTCAATCTACTCGGAGGTCGCGCGCGGACCAAGCGGCTTCATCCGCTATGCTATCGGGAGTTGGCTCAGGAATTCGATCTGGTCAAAGCCCTCGATCAAGGCTTGCTCCCCTCGCTGTATTTTTCTGACTCACCCTATGAGGACCTCCAAGCCTATGTGGGGACCTATCTGAAGGAAGAAATTGCGGCTGAGGCGGTGGTCCGCAACCTGCCCGCGTTTAGCCGGTTCCTGACCGTCGCGGCCTTGTGCAATGGGCAGATGCTGAACTATTCCAAGATCGCGAGCGACGCACAAGTCCCAAAATCCACCGTACAAGAATACTTCCACATTTTGCGCGATACCTTACTGGGAGACGATTTACCTGCGTGGCGACGGACGGAAAAGAGGAAGCCCCTGACTACGTCGAAGTTCTATTTTTTTGACATCGGTATTGTGCGGTACTTGCAGCGCCGGCGGCAGCTCCAAGAAGGCTCGCCGGAATTCGGAGAAGCCTTCGAGGCCTACCTCCACCATGAGATCAGAGCCTACTGTGATTATGAAGGGGTGCCGGACTTGGCCTACTGGCGCTCGACCTCTGACTTTGAAGTGGATTTCATTCTGAACGATTGTACGGCCATTGAGGTCAAAGCGAAGACGAATATATCGGATCGTGACTTGCGGGGAATCCGTGCGCTACAGGAAGAGCGGCTCTTGAAACACTATGTTGTTGTGAGTCTGGAAGCGGTTCCGCGCCGTGTCGGCGGGATAGAGGTGCTTCCCTGGCAGGACTTTCTAGCCCGATTGCACGAAGGGGAGTTTTCGTGATCGATGTAAGAGGTCATCCTTCCGGTACGTGAGCATTTCCTTTCCTGCTTCGCTCATTCAAGGGACAATATGTCAGTAGTGCTTAAACGAAGGAGGGCTGTGTCCGATGCAGACCGTTGCGTTGCTGACGATTTCGAACGTGTTTATGACATTTGCCTGGTACGGCCATCTGAAGTTCAAGGAATCTCCCTTGTTCACGGTGATTCTCGTGAGTTGGGGGATCGCCTTTATCGAATATTGTTTTCAAGTGCCGGCCAATCGCATCGGCCATGGTCAGTTCAGCGCGGCGCAGCTGAAGACGATTCAGGAGGTGATCACACTGGTCGTGTTCTCGATTTTCTCGGTGGTCTATCTGAAAGAAGCGCTGAAGTGGAACTATGTCGTGGGGTTTGCGCTGATTGTTGTCGCGGTGTTTATTATCTTCAAGGAATGGTGACCTTCATCCGGTCATGAGGACTGCTTGTTCTTCGAGCCGCAGTACCGCAATAGACTTTTCACCTCCGGTTGACCAGATCACTTCTCTCCAGCTTGCAGCACCTCATTTAGATCACTACAATACCGAAAAATTTATCCCGATCGATGAGCGAAGGGGGATATCGGTATGCCGAAAGCAAAGAAGACTGACTCGAGTGCGAAGGCCGAGAGCGCCGAGAAAAACTCCACGCCATCACCTATGGCCGTCCCATCCACTGCGGAGGATTTCGAAAAGCTCGGTGTCTTTTATATGGGACGGCCATATGATCTCGCCACGAAGCAAGCCAAGCCGGGATGGCTTCTCTACGACTCGAAAGATCTCGTGACGCACGCGGTCTGTGTCGGTATGACCGGCAGCGGCAAGACGGGCCTCTGCCTGGCGCTGCTGGAAGAAGCGGCGATCGACAATATTCCCGCCATCATCATCGATCCGAAGGGCGATCTCGGTAATTTGATGCTGACGTTCCCAAGCCTGAAGGGCGAAGATTTCGAGCCCTGGATCAACGAAGACGATGCGCGTAAAAAAGGTTTGTCACCAGCAGACTACGCTCAGGCACAAGCAGAACTTTGGACGAAGGGCTTGGCCGGTTGGCAACAGGATGGCGCTAGGATTCAGCGGCTGCGGGATGCAGCGGATGTGGCGATTTACACCCCT
>JACRQB010000235.1 GCA_016222925.1 Nitrospirota bacterium
CTGCGCCGAGCGACCCATCCGCCTTTTGCTCCGTGTACTCGATCTCAATCTTTCCGAAGCTCAACGACGCCTGATCCGTTGGAATGAGGTCCGATCCGACAGCGCCATTCTGCTGATAGGAAGACACTAAACAGTCACTGAACACGATTTTACAGTACTCCTGCTGTCCCTCGCCTGCCTTTCTGGCCACGAGCGTCGCATTCTTCAACCGTTCACCCGTAGCACAGGCCTGGAAGAGTTTCGGCGAGGCCTTGCTGAGCTTCGTCGTAAAATGAAAATCTTGCGCCGAGAACTTTCCCCCGCCTCCTCCACCGGCGAAACGCTCGCCCCCTGTTTGCGTACCTCCAAAGGACCAGGAATCCAGGTGAATGTCTCCCTTGTGCTTCAGATCATTGCTTTCGCCGTCAATCCCAGCGATCTTAAGGAAATAATCAACAGCCGCCATGATAGCCCTCCTCTGGACGTTTGAATGTGGTAGGCCGGGAGACAGGCTACGTGCCTGGGCGGAACACTGTCAACGAGGCAGGTTTTAACCAGTGAAATCAATGGCCCTTGGCGGATTTTCCGCCAAAGATTCAAAAGTGTTCACCAAAGAATGACTCTCGACCTTTTTATTCCGCAGAAACAATATCGTCTCATACGCAGAATCTACGCGGGCACAAGCCTCTCAAACAGGATATTTGGGATACCGTGCCTCGCCCTATTGTTTCTCCACTCTTTGATCAAATCAACGAAAGAGTTGTACTGGCCAGCGAACGTTTCCATTGCTCACCACCAAGGCCCTCAGTCCGATTCAAACTTCAGCTCCATGCCTATTGCTTTTGAATCGGGTAGCGTCCAGACATTATCCAATAAGACACATATTCCAATAGCTTGAGTTCGCGATCGGTGAACTGAATATCGCCCTTTGTAGATACAGCCTTGGCTAGTTCGTTCAGTTGATGTTCTCTGCTTTTGTTCTCAAGGACCCCAAGATATTTTCCGTCTTTTACAAGCGTTCCACCGTACTTAACCCATAAAGCCTTCAGGAGACACTCAGTAGCCATTGCTCGCAACATGGCACTTACTCCCACGACGCTCATACGTTCGAAGAGTGATCTCTGTATGCCTCCAGTTTTGCTGGTGTCCTCAAGGAGCTCGCGTCGATAATCACCCCTGAAACGATCAAGAACATTTGCGGACGTAAGAAGATCATAAGCAGAATTGGACCAATCGAATGGAAAGTTACCCGCTAAGTCAAATCGTGATTTCCAAAACTCGTCGTCACTCAATTGCATCATATTGTTTTCGAGTCAACCAAGCACCACACCTCAGCAATGGTGGAGACGCAGTATCCAGATTGTGAGCGACAGAGTCAGTCAGCTTTGAATTATAAATGGTGGCAGGAATCGACTAAGACTTCAACAGGATATGCCAGGACACAGAGAAACTTTGTGCAAAAATGGAAAGCTCAAACTAACTGAAACGATGCATTCATCAGCAGGGAAAGAAGGGATTAAGAAGGGCACAGGGGCTTGAAAGAATGTAACTTTCCTGACAGTAAGTTTAGAAAACAGACTTTTTGCAGATCCGTTCGCATGCAGATACTGATTGATCCCCGCCGTCATTTTGCGCCTTTCGGCAATCGCCAAGACAAATCACGGGTTCAAAGATCCCTTCGCATCCCATTCTTCCTTGGTCAACATCTGTCTCGGCTTCAAAGCCCCGGTTGCATAGGCAAGCTGCAGCGCCTCTTCCAACCAAGCTATCCGCTGCGTGGGTGTCGCCATCAAGGTAGCCGAAAGGAGGCCCTGATCAGAGGCGTCCCAATGCTCCGCTTGTTCTTTCTCCGAAGCAACTTCACGTTTGTCCGCCATGTCAAGAATCTCGCTTTCGTGTACGAATTGCCTCTAGCTCCTCAATATCTACCAAATCCTGCGGCCTCCCGGCATACCGTTTCAATGTAATGAGGTCATCAAGTGATATGACTCGGACGGGTGTGTCGCCCACCAATGCTTCCTGGGATCGAGCTAAGAGTTCTTCAAACGGAACCTCTGGCTTGAGCAGCAAATCGACCACGCGCATGGGATTCGCTATGTTTTTCCTGAAGCCACTCTTCACGGACTACTGGATCAGCAAACATTTCTGCCGATACGGGAGCTTGCGGTCGAAACCCTTTGCCAGCCAACGCTCGAATCATCTTGAGGGCTTCTTGCGGTGCAAGATCGACGGCCAGATCGACATCAGCCGTCAATCGGGCATACCCATGCAACAGGGTGGCAACCCCACCAACCACTACGTACCGCACACCCGCTGCATTCAAGATTTTGAATATGGGCTCGTAGACGGACACACGGCTATTCTAGCGAATACGGAGAGAAATACCAGCAGTTCAGATATCAGCAGGGATGGCACTACCGGTTGGAGCGTTTGCACGACTGCGGCAGCGATTATGATCATGCGTTCTTCGCCGACTTGCCGGCCTGCAGATACTGATTGATCCCTGCCGCCATTTTACGCCCTTCGGCGATGGCCCAGACGATGAGCGAGGCGCCGCGTTTGGTATCGCCGCCGGCAAAGACACCGTCGAGGTTACTCATGAAGTTGTTGTCCACTGATACCGCTCCTCGGGCGTCATACTTCACGCCCAGGTTGTCGAGCAGGCCGCTCTTGACGGGGCCGGTGAAGCCCATGGCCAGCAACACCAGATCAGCATTTATCTCGAACTCGGTCCCGACGTACGCAGTTGCATCGGCCAGAGCGGCCAAGGGGTCGAGTCGGCCCGCTGCGGTGGCGGTTCCGGCAACAACTCGAATTGATGGGCTTCGACGCAGCCTTGGCGGTGCGCGGTGCCGAGACAGTCGGAGCCCGTATCGCCGCCGCCGATGATGACTACCCGCTTGCCCTTTGCCGTAATCGGTTCGTCGCTGAAAGAGATCCCTGCAGTCCGCTTATTCTGCTGGGTGAGATATTCCATCGCAAGATGCACACCCTTCAATTCACGTCCGGGGATCGGCAATTCGCGGGCCTGCTCAGCGCCCATCGTCAACCCCACCGCATCGAACTGTCGGCGCAACTGTTCGCCGGTGATATCCTTGCCGACGGCGACGCTGGTTTGGAACTTCACCCCTTCGGCCTTCATCTGTTCCAACCGTCTGTCGATGACCCACTTCTCCATTTTGAAATCGGGAATGCCGTAGCGAAGCAGGCCTCCGATCCGATCGGATTTTTCGAAGACCGTCACCTCATGGCCGGCCCGAGCCAGTTGCTGCGCAGCCGCCAACCCCGCCGGACCGGAGCCGATGATCGCCACGGTCTTGCCGGTCTGCACGACCGGGAGGATCGGCGTCACGAAGCCTTCGTTGAAGCCACGATCGACGATGTTCCATTCGATGATGCGGATGGACACCGGATCCTCGTTGATGCCCAGCACGCAAGCCCCTTCGCAGGGCGCCGGGCAGAGCCGTCCCGTAAACTCGGGAAAGTTGTTCGTCGTGTGCAGCGCTTCCGCGATAGACAAGATCGTTCCATTCGGGAATCAGATTCACGACCGGGCAACCGGTGTTCCCTTGGCAGAACGGCACGCCGCAGTCCATGCAGCGCGCGCCCTGGGTCTTCAGCCTGTCCTCGGAGATCGGTTCGTACATCTCCTTCCAATCGAGCACACGCAGTTCGATCGATTTGCGCTTCGGGCCCTCACGGGCGTATTTCATGAAACCTTTTGGGTCACCCATCTCTTCTTACTTCGCCTTACCTTTTACTTCTCACCGTTCACGTTTCACGGCTCAATGCACGGCACTCGCCTTCCGCTTCCGTTCTTCCATCACACGCTTGTAATCGACCGGCATGACCTTGACGAACTTCGGCAAGGTGGCCTCGAACGCATCGAGCACATGTTTGGCCTTACGGCTCCCCGTATACATAAAATGCTTGGTGATCAACCCGTGAAGCAGTTGCTTGTCTTCCTTCGTCGTCACCGGCTCCAGTTCGACCATCCCGGTGTTACAACGGCTCTGGAATGACCCGGCATCGTCCAGCACGAACGCCACTCCCCCGGACATGCCGGCCGAGAAATTGCGGCCGGTCCGGCCGAGCACCACGACCACGCCGCCGGTCATGTACTCACACCCGTGATCGCCCGTCCCTTCGACGACGGCCTGCGCCCCGCTGTTCCGCACGGCAAACCGTTCACCCGCCATGCCGTAGAAATAGGCCTCACCTTGGGTCGCCCCATAGAGCGACGTATTGCCGATCAAAATCGTCTCTTCCGGATTATAGAGGATGTTCTTCGGCGGGAAAACGATGATCTTGCCGCCGGACAATCCCTTGCCGATATAGTCGTTGGACTCCCCTTCCAGCGTCAGCGTGATGCCCTTCGCGAGAAAGGCCCCGAACGATTGGCCGGCCGAGCCGGAGAACTTGATTGAGATCGTGTCTTCCGGCAACCCATCCGGCCCGTATGTCTTCGCGATCTTGCTGGAGAGCACCGTGCCGGTCGTCCGGTTGATGTTCCTGATCGGAAGATCGAGTGTGACTTTCTCGCCCTTCTCGATCGCAGTCTTGCAGCGCTCGACAAGCTGGTTGTCGAGGATGTCGGCAAGACCATGGTCCTGCTTCTGCACGCAATAGCGCGGCACATCCGTCGGCACATCCGGAGCCGTCAGTAGGGGTGTAAGGTCCAGCCCCTTGGCTTTCCAGTGATCGACGGCTTTCGTGATCGTGAGCTTGTCGACGCAGCCGACCATCTCGTTGATCGTCCTGAAGCCGAGCTTTGCCATCAACTGCCGTGCTTCTTCTGCCACGAAGAACAGGTAATTGACGATGTGTTCCGGCTTGCCGTTGAACTTCTTGCGCAATTCAGGATCTTGTGTCGCGATCCCGACCGGGCAGGTATTCAGATGGCACTTGCGCATCATGATGCAGCCTTCGACGATGAGGGGGGCGGTCGCGAACCCATATTCTTCCGCGCCGAGCAGCGTGGCAATGACCACATCGCGACCGGTCTTCATTTGACCGTCCGTTTCAACACGGATGCGCCCTCGCAGATCGTTGAGGACCAGCGTCTGGTGAGTTTCCGCTAGCCCCAGCTCCCAAGGGATCCCGGCATATTTGATCGATGCCAATGGGGACGCACCCGTGCCGCCCGAATCGCCGCTGATGAGCACCTTGTCCGCATGGGCCTTGGCAACACCGGCGGCGACCGTGCCGACGCCGACCTCCGCCACCAGTTTCACGGAGACCCCGGCATCAGGATTGGAATTCTTGAGGTCGAAGATCAGCTGGGCTAAATCCTCGATCGAATAGATGTCGTGGTGCGGCGGCGGCGAAATCAGTTGCACGCCCGGCGTGGCATACCGAAAGCGCGCGATGTTTTCGTCCACCTTGTGCCCCGGCAATTGACCGCCCTCACCCGGTTTCGCACCCTGTGCCATCTTGATCTGCAATTCCCGCGCGTTCACGAGATAATGCGCCGTGACTCCGAATCGGGCCGACGCCACCTGCTTGATATAGCTGTTCTTTGAATCGCCGTTCGGCAAGGGTTTGAACCGCTCGGGATCTTCGCCACCTTCCCCGGTGTTGCTCTTGCCGCCGAGCCGGTTCATCGCGATCGCCAGCGTTTCGTGCGCTTCTTTGCTGATCGAGCCGAAGGACATCGCGCCGGTGTTGAAGCGCTTCACGATGTCTTTGGCCGGCTCCACTTCCTCAATCGGAATCGGCTGGGGCGCGAACTTGAAATCAAGGAGGCCTCGCAGGTTCGATCGCCGCTTGCTCTCGTCGTTCACGATCTGCGCGAATTCTGCGTAGGTCTTCGGGTCGTTCGAACGGCTGGCATGCTGCAGCTTGTAGATCGTTTCCGGATTCCAGTTATGGTGCTCACCCTGGATGCGGTAGTGGATCTCGCCGCCGAAATCGAGTTGGCGGATCGCCGCCGGCTCATAGGCAGTTCGGTGTCGGCGTAGCGTTTCTTCACCAACCTCGCGGATGCCGACCCCTTCCACGCGCGACGGGGTCCCGGTGAAGTAGCGGTCGATCAGTTCGCGACTCAACCCGATCGCCTCAAAAATCTGCGCCCCGCAGTAGGACTGCACCGTGGAAATCCCCATTTTCGAGAAGATCTTGAGCAGGCCCTTGTTGATGGCCTTGATGAATTTCCCTTCCGCCGTCTGCGCGTCGAGACCTTCCGGCAGATAGTTGTCACGCTCCATGTCGACAAGCGACTCGAACACCAGGTAAGGGTTGATGGTCCCAGCACCATAGCCGAGCAAACAGGCAAACTGATGCACATCGCGAGGCTCGCCGGTTTCGAGAATCAAGCCCGCTTCAGTTCGCGTACACTCCCGAACCAGGTGATGATGGACGGCGGAGATACCGAGCAAACTTGGGATCGGAGCCCACTGTTCATCCACACCACGATCACTCAAAATGAGAAACTTGTAGCCTTCCTTGATCGCCTGCGAGGCCTGCTGACACAGTTCGTCGACCGCCTCGCCAAGCCCAGCCGGACCTTCGGCGACGCGGAATAACATACGAAGCGTCTTACTTTTGAAGTGCGGATCGGAAATGCCGCGAATCTTTTGCAAATCGGCGTTCGTGAGAATCGGCTGCTGCACCTTGATACGGCGGCACGACTCCGGCGATTCATCCATCAAGTTCGGCTTCGGACCGATGTTGGTCACCAGCGACATCACGAGCTGCTCTCGGATCGGGTCGATGGGAGGATTCGTCACCTGCGCAAAGAGCTGCTTGAAATATTTGAACAGCAGCTGCGGCCGATCGGACAGCACCGCCAATGGGGTATCGGTGCCCATCGAGGAGATCGCTTCTTCGCCCGTCATGATCATCGGCGTGATGACCATTTTGAGTTCTTCGACCGTATAGCCGAAAGCCTGCTGCCGCTGGCGGATCGTCGGGTGGTCGGGCTGCGGAACATTCAGCGGCTCCGGCAACTCATCCAACGAGACACCGTACTGCGTCACCCAACTGCGATAGGGTTTGCGGCCCACGATATCGGCTTTAATCTCTTCGTCATCGATGATGCGGCCCTGCACCGTGTCGACGAGGAACATGCGGCCCGGTTGGAGCCGGCCCTTCATGCGGATCTCTTTTGCGTCAGCCGGCAAGACCCCGGCCTCGGATGCCAGGACCACGAGACCGTCGGTCGTCACTTGATAACGGCAGGGACGCAGCCCGTTCCGGTCCAACGTCGCACCGATCATCTTGCCGTCGGTAAAACAGACAGCTGCCGGCCCGTCCCACGGCTCCATCATCGCCGCGTGATACTGGTAAAAGCCCCGACGATCCAAATCCATCTGGGCATTCGCGACCCACGGTTCTGGAATCAACATCATCATGGCATGGGCGAGCGAACGGCCCCCGAGCAGCAGAAATTCGAGGGTATTGTCGAGACAAGCCGAGTCACTTTGATCCTCCGAGACGATCGGGAACAGCTTCTCCATATCCTTCCCGAACAGCTCGGAATGAAGACGTCCCTGGCGAGCCTTCATCCAATTGACGTTCCCCTTCAGCGTATTGATCTCTCCGTTGTGGCACACATACCGATAGGGATGGGCCCGCGGCCAGGTGGGAAAGGTATTCGTGCTGAAGCGTGAGTGCACCAAGGCCAATGCGCTGACCATCCGTTCATCGGTGAGGTCTTGGTAGTAAGCCGCCATTTGATGCGGCAACAGCAACCCTTTATAGACGATGGTGTTGGCCGACAGGCTGGAGACATAGAAGTGTTCCCGCCCTTGAATGGCCGACTCCGCCACGGCCTTTTCAACCCGCTTGCGAGTCACATACAGTTTTCGCTCAAATTGGGCTTCGTTGAAGGCATCTCGCGCGATGAAGATCTGCCGCATGAACGGCTCGGTCGTTCGCGCTTGCGCACCGATCCGGTCGCTCTTGACCGGCACATCGCGCCAACCGAGCAGACGCAAGCCTTCTTCCGCAAGAATCTCGGTGAACAGCTTCTCGCACAGCCGTCGAGCATCTGCAGTAGGCGGGAGAAAGAGCTGGCCCACTCCGTACTCGCCGACATCCGGCAATGACACGCCGACATCCCCCGCGACCCGCTTCAGGAATGTGTGCGGGACTTGCAAAAGAATGCCTGCTCCGTCTCCCGTACAAGAATCAGCGCCTTGGGCTCCACGATGGGTCAGATTCTCTAAGACTTGAAGCCCTTTGCGGACAATGTCATGGGACTTCTTCCCTTTGATATTGACGACAAAACCGATCCCACAGGAGTCCTTCTCATGCCGAGGATCGTAGAGCCCTTGCTGGCGGGGAAACCCAGGAATATTCATGTACCTATCTCGTTAAAAGACTGAGTGTTTTCCTATGTATGTAGGGAGTGAAGCACGCGAGAAACCTGGGGTGGATGTGCCCCCTCTAGCGCTCAGGGTGACCCTCACCCGATTATTACGATGGGACCTTACTGGATGGGTCATTCCTCTGTCAAGATTACGGGAGGTCTATACCTCTTTCATTTGCTTGACTTTATTTCCTCGGCTGCCATACCATCCGCGCATGGCACAAAGTCCAGCGATCGCAACCCTGCACAGTCGGATGTGTGGGATGCCTACCGTGGTGAACTGGACGGAGTGGAAGAGCGAGTCAGGGGAAACCTCGACTCTAGCGTGACCCTGGTCAATACGGTCGCCGCCCATATTTTGAGCGGTGGCGGCAAACGCATCAGACCCTTGCTGCTCCTCCTGTCGGCTCGTCTCTGCGGCTATCCCGGCGCGGACCATCATCAGCTCGGCAGCATCGTGGAATTCATCCACACCGCAACCCTGTTACACGACGATGTCGTCGATGACGCCGATCTCCGACGAGGTAGGAGAGCCGCGCGGAAGGTGTGGGGGAACCAGATCAGCATTCTCGTCGGCGACTACCTCTATACGAAGGCTATGTGCAAAGTCGTTGAGTTCCAGAATCAAGGCATCAATGAAGTCCTGGCCGAGGCCTGCAATAAAATGGCGGAAGGTGAAGTCCTTCAGCTGTACTATAACGGCAATCCCTCGATGCCGGAACTTGAGTATATCAAGATCGTCGAGCATAAGACCGCCGGCCTCATTGCGGCAGCGTGCCGCATGGGTGCCATTCTGGCCGAGGCGTCTGAAACCCAACAGGAGGCGCTGTTTCGCTTCGGCCAATACCTCGGCATCGCCTTTCAAGTCGCCGACGATACCTTAGACTACATCGCAAACGGCGAGTCGCTCGGCAAAACGATCGGACAAGATCTCCGACAGGGAAAAGCGACGCTGCCGCTGCTACATCTGTTGCAACAGTGCTCGGAGCAGGACCGCCAAATGATCAAAGACCGAATGGAGACCCGGACGCTCAGCACCGCCGATCTTGAGCGCATCCTATTCCTCATGGCCGATTTTGGTTCAATCACCTATGCGATGGATCGCGCGAGCGCCTATATCGACGCTGCCAAACATGAGCTTGAACGCTTCGACGATAGTACCGCACGCCGTGCGCTGTCAGTCGCCGCTGATTACATGATTACCCGCGACCGATAGTTGTCTTCCCGCCAGCTGGAAGAACGCTGGACCGTAGAAGCGGCACAGCGTAGGGCGAAAGGACCCCACTCTCTCCTGTAACCATCAAACCGTCGTCGCACTGTCACGACATTAACCAAGAGGTTGTTCATGTCACAGATTTTTCCATTCCAGGGTATGCTGTACGATCAAACGCTCGTGGGTACCATCAAGGATGTGGTCGCCCCGCCGTACGACATTATCGACACGAATGGGCAGAAGCGACTTCACGATCGCCATCCCCACAACATTATCCGAATGGAATTAGGGCTCGACCAGACCGGGGACAGCCCTGCCCATAACCGGTACACCCGCGCAGCCACGACACTGCAGACCTGGCTCAACGAGGGGATCCTGAAGCGCGACGCGCGGCCGGCCGTCTACTATCACACGATTGAATACACCCCTCTCTATTCAGCTCCCGATGCTCCGAAGAAAGTGCTTCGTGGATTTCTGGCGCTGGCAAAGCTGGAGGCGCTCGACTCCGGACATATCTACCCCCATGAGAACACACGCGCCGCGGCAAAAACGGATCGCCTGAATCTGATCGAAGCCTGTCGCTCAAACTTCAGCCCGATCTGGTCCCTCTACTCCGATCCGCTCGGTGCCATCATCCCGGGCTGCAACCCTACGACTCGGTCCTCATGCTGCTTACCCCGCTTGAAGATCCAGGATTAACCGTATTACCGACGCACCGCGTTGCGACCACCCCCTTGCCGTCTTCCGACCAGATCAAGACGGTACTGAGCGACGTGTTCGAGCTTCGAGATTTCCCCTTTAACGCATCCACTCAAGATCACACACGTTCACAATTCCTGGCCAGCTTGCGGACTGAAGGAAAGAATGCCCCGGTGTTCGGGCTGACGCGTCAAGGCGACGACCGCTACGTCACCCTCACCCTGAAGCCGGCCCATCGACCCTCCATTCAGGCCTCACCTCGAGCCAAACTCGACGTCTCCCTACTGCAGCAACTCATCGTGACGAGGCTCTGTCCAACGCAGCAGGAACAAGAAGCCATTCTGTACACCAAAGATGACCATGAAGCCCTAGACTGGGTGGCCAACGGAACAGGGACCGGCGCATTCCTGCTCAACGCCACGAAGGTCAGTGAAGTGCAAGCGGTCGCGGCTGCGGGGGAGCGGATGCCGCACAAATCGACGTATTTTTACCCGAAACCGTTGACGGGTCTCGTCATCAACGTCATGAACGGATAGGTGAAGATGTCTCACACATCGCCGCTCGTCAATGGATAACGACTTCCTGGCTGATTCGGTCATAACGGGCGACCGATGACCGAAGACAGAGGATTATTCCGATGAACGCCAAAATTCTTATTGTCGACGATGACCCCGACATCGTCATGATGCTTGAGGACCGGCTCCATGCTTCCGGATACGAGACCGTCGCGGCCACCGAGGGGCAACAGGCGCTTGACCACATCGTTCACGAGTCTCCCCAGCTGATCCTCCTGGACCTCACATTGCCCAAAGTGTCGGGACTTGATGTCCTCAAGCGTCTGTCCCAGATCAAACCGTCTGAAAATATTCCCGTCATCGTCATGACCGCGCATGGCTCTGTTGAAGCCGCGGTGGAGGCCATGAAGGAAGGGGCGTACGACTTTCTGACCAAACCCCTTGATAAAGACCACGATGCGAGCGTATTACTCCTCGGCGAAAGCGGGACCGGCAAGGAACTCTTCGCTCGGTCGATCCATCAGTGGAGCCATCGTGGTGCCATGCCGCTCATCGTCATCAACTGCGTCGCCCTGACGGAGACGTTACTGGAGAATGAACTATTCGGACACGAGCGAGGAGCGTTCACCGGGGCCGACCGACAGCAGAAGGGCAAACTGGAAATGGCCGACGGGGGTACCGTCTTCCTGGACGAGATCGGAGACATGTCCCTTCCGTTGCAAGCGAAGTTATTACGTGTCCTGCAAGACCGGGAGTTTCAGCGTGTCGGCGGCTCCAAAACCGTCTCCGTCAACATTCGCATCATCGCGGCCACGAACAAGGACCTTCGGCAGGCCGTGCGATCAGGCCAGTTCCGCGAAGATCTCTATTTTCGACTCAACGTCGTGACCCTGACCCTGCCGCCGCTTCGCGAACGATCAGGAGATGTCCCGGCCCTGGCCCAGTTCTTTTTGGATCGGCATACGAGAGATGCAAAACGACCAGGCATGGCGCTGAGTATGGCGGCAATCGAGGCCTTGACCGGCTATCCCTGGCCGGGAAATATTCGAGAGCTGGATAATGTGATCGCGCGCGCCGTCGTCTTGAGCCCGAAAGACACCATTGAACCGGAGATGTTGGCGCTCCTGGCAGATGACACCATCTTAGGTCGAAGCGAAGACGATCCACTGCCGTATCTGAATCTCCCCTACCATGAATCGATGGAACAACACAGCCGCTACATCATCGCGCGCGCGATGGAACTGGCTGAAGGCAATCAGACAAAAGCCGCTGAATCGCTCAAGCTCCAGAGAACCTATCTGGCTCGGTTACTCAAACAGCAAAAATAGGCGAGACGAGGTGACCGGGACAAGCTGGTCTAGCTGAGCGGCACGCGCGATTCGGCAGGCTGACGGGATTCCAAACGAATCCGTCCCGCTCGGACATCCCGCTCCGCCTGCGCATAGCGCTCGGCCGTGCCGATGTCCGACCAATATCCCTGCAGATCATACCCGAGCACCGGCTCTCCTTGCTCGATGGCCTTCACATAGGGATCGATGATCGAGGAGGCCACTCCTTTCGGCACCTGCCGGAGCAACCGAGGATGCAAGATGTGAATCCCGGCAAACATGCGCGGCATCACTGGAACAGAATCCATACGTCCTCTTCCGGTGATACGCAGGATCTGCCCCAGCTCTCCCACCTCAACCAACCCCCAACTGGCTGCGTCCGAATCTTCCCGGAGCACCAAGGTTGCCGCCGCGTTACTGGTGCGGTGAAAATCGCAGAGCGCCTCAAGGTCCAATTCCACCAGCGTATCCGCATTGAGAATCAACACGGGCTCTCCCGAAAAATGAGGCTCCGCCTGTTTGATTCCACCGCCGGTTCCCAGAATGACTGGCTCATGCGAATAGATGATCCGAATCCCGAACTTCGAACCCGTGCCCAAGGCCTGTTCGATCATCGGCCCCAGATGATGCAGGTTGATGACGACTTGACGGAACCCATGTCTCTTCAGCAGCAGGAGATTCCAGACGATGAGCGGCACCCCACCGACCGGCAGCAACGGTTTAGGAATGGTGTGCGTCAGCGGTCTCAGGCGGGTGCCAAGACCGGCCGCAAGAATCATGGCCTTCACACGATCAGTGCTGAGGACTGAGTGCTGAGTCGATGATCCGACGCTCAGTCCTCACTCCTCAGTCCTCTACTGCAATTCAGGCACATA
>JACRQB010000015.1 GCA_016222925.1 Nitrospirota bacterium
CTGATTGATGGGGACGTAGAACATCGCCAGGTAGGAGAGGAACAAGACCAACTCGCCCAGGGTCAGACGCCCCTCCATGACCTCTCCCGCACCGTACCAGAGGATCAAGACGGTCCCGAGGGCAGCCACCAGAATCATTCCAGGCGAATAGATCGACCACAAGACCATCGCCTTGAGATTCTTCTCGCTATACGCCTGGCTCAGCCGGTCGAAACGTGCTTGTTCGTGCCCCTGACGGCCAAACCCCATGGTCTCCCTGATCCCGGACAAGGCATCTTGTAGATAGCCGTTCAGTTCAGCGGCGCTCTGGCGGGTCTCCCGATAATACCCATGGACCCTCGACGTAAACCAACTCGCGGATAAGGCCAGCAATGGGATCGGCAACAGCGAGAGCACCGCCAGCTTCCAATTGAGCATGAACAAGAGTCCCGTGATGCCAAGAAG
This sequence comes from Nitrospirota bacterium, assembly GCA_016222925.1. GTDB lineage: Bacteria > Nitrospirota > Nitrospiria > Nitrospirales > Nitrospiraceae > Nitrospira_D. The sequence goes on from JACRQB010000015.1 coordinate 445, forward strand.
AGTCAGCGACGCCGTCAGCATTCCTTCAAGCCCATCAATGAAGATCCGCTCGACATGCTCCGTGTCGTTTGTCACCCGAGACATGATCTCCCCCGTCGAGCGATTTTCAAAATAGGTGATGGACAGATGTTGAAGGGCGGAGAAAATATGCCGCCGAAGATCGTGAACCACCGTCTGCTCAAGCTGATTATTCAGCCGGATTCTGAGTGAGGCAAACACATTCTTGAGTACATGGGCGCCCACGAGCAGACCAATCACCCATGGCAGCAACGACGTCTGCTTCGCCTGAATCACATCGTCGATGATGATCTTGATGACCCAGGGAGGCACCAGCTCCATCGCCGTCGCACCGGCGGCGCAGACGAGTGTCGCGATCGCGAGAGCGCGGTGAGGCCGAAGATACAGCAGGACACGAAGAAGGGACTTCACGAGCGGTACAACAAGAGAGGCATCAAATTACATTCGTGGGTTCTTTTTGCCAATACTGCGAAAATTCGTCCAGCTGAGTGAGGGTGGACATATCGGTCATGCGATCCAGAAAGACTTTGCCGATCAAGTGATCGAGTTCGTGCTGAATACAGACTGCGTACAGTTCGGTCGCCTCGAAATCCAGAGCTTTGCCCTTCCGGTCCAGCCCCCACTCAGACAGCCTTCCCAGTTTTCCACTTGTTCAGGCCCGTAGTACACAATCGAGGGGTTGATGAGGACCGTTTCTGCAAATCCACCCTCACCTTTGCAACCCATCACAACCAGTTGAATCGAACGTGACACTTGTGGCGCAGCCAACCCGATGCCCGGTTCATCGTACATCGCTTCAAACATGTCGTCGATCAACCGCTGAATCTCGGACGACTTAATCTCTCGCGGATCGATCGGCGCAGCAACTTTTCGAAGAATAGGGTTGCCTAATTTGGCAATCTTGAGCATCGCTCCGCTCTTGAGTTTCATATCCTTATATTCGTAGCATAGGAATCTCTCGGCTCGCAACCTCCCGGCTGGTCGCTAGGAACTCCGTTTTGACCGGCGCGATTCGGGAATCTCAAAAACATCTTTATGGGCGTCCCACCACTCGGTCCATTCACTCGACCATGCAGCGCGATCTTGCTTGGTCGAGGTGTCCCAATCATGAAACTCGGTCTCATGGCGAGTCAGAATCCAGAGCGATTGCAATGCCGACAGCGCCACGAAACGCTCGTCGTCGCTCACCATCGGAATCAAGATGGAGATCACGGCCTTCTGCCGGACATACCGCGCTTCGAACGCCGCAGCTTTTCTAACGGATGGATTGGGGTCCGTTGCCATGACCTCAATCGCCTCGGGCGCTTTCGTCGAATCCAGACGAACGGCAACGCGCAGAGCATGTTCCCGCACCCGAGGAATTTCGCCGGACTCCTTTGCCGTGGAGATCAGGGCGGAGACCCCAGCGACTCCCTTCATCATCAGCAAGGTTTCAATCGCGTTGTACCGAATCCGAGGGCTCGGCATGGTCAATGCCTGAACAAGGACGGGAACGGCCGGCTCTCCCAAATGCACGAATTCTCCCATGGCCCAGAATTC
>JACRQB010000016.1 GCA_016222925.1 Nitrospirota bacterium
CATGACCAACGGGCCATGGCTTCCAGCCACAATAAAATTGCCAATGCCATCTCCATCAAAGTCGCCAATGGCCTTCGCCCAGGGATTAGCCGGACTTTGCCGGTCAATGATGTGCTGGCTAAAGGGATAGCGATAATTGATGAGATCGACTTTCTTAGAGCTGTCTATCTTGTTCTTCACCACCGGATAAAGCTTGAAAGCCATCAGCCCGACTCCAATACAAAGTCCAACTATCAACCCTGTTCTGGCGAGCCCCATGTTGATCCTTCCCCGTAGCTCCATGCGTCGTCACTTTGACGAGTCGGTCAATTGTTCACGTTAGAAGAATCGTGCATCAGCCAGAAAACACTCTGGAGTACCTGCTCTCCTCATCCTCTCGGTCTGAGCCCAATGCTTGACTCGCCACGGGACATATCGTGCCGCAGATACGATCGCATCGTCGAGCCAATGCTGGTTAATGGGCACAGATAATACTTTTGGCCCTGCCGCCAGTTCAGCAATTCGTCTCAAGAGAATGTGCGGGGGCTTTCGATATTCCACATCGACCCCCAGCGCGATTTCCATCAGCTTTCTGCAGTTATACGGGGAACTGGTCTCGCATCCCACGGTGTCAAACGCAGTCGCGCCCAAAGAGCCCCAGTTACCCGTACGATGTTCCCAGAAAATCAGATCAAGGAGTGAGACATTTAGATTCGATGGAGTTCCAGAAAGCCACTGCTCAAAGGCTCTTAAGGCCACGGCGTTTCCGGCATAGCCAGTGACGCGCGCAAGAAGCGGAGGGTCAATTACCTTAGGCGACATGCCATCCTTGTAATACCAAGCCCTCCCGACATTGTCACTCTGACCAATTAACAGATAGCAATTAGGATAATGTTCCCCATACGTATAAATATGATTTGTTCCTTGATCCCAATACATTTCGGCCGTGTTCCGCAGCAAGGTTCTCCAGAATCGCTCATCAAAAGGGAGGGGCCGAAGGTAGGACACCTCTAATCCATATTTCTTGGCAACCTGCTTGGACAGCAGCTTGTCGTGATACAGGGTATTCGGCGCATCGATTAAATAGAGCGGGAGTTTCCCACGGAGTTCCTTTGCGCAGGCAAAAGACACACGGCTTTCATATCCCCCGGTTAGCGGAAGAGCGACATCGCCTCTTTTCGCCACAGCAGCGATCAGTCCATGAATGATGTCAGCCATCTCTCTGGCTGCATCATCCAATGTTTTCGGCACCATATCCCCGGATGGCCAAAAGCGATGAGCGGTCCGGCGGCCAAGATCTAAATAATGGTTAGGGAGAAGCTGTCGGACATAGGGATACGGGGTCAACTCACAGACCCATGAGTTTTGATATTTTGTCGTCCAAAACTCCCTCACGAGACTTTCGTCTACCGTGATTCCAAAGCTGTCCTCGAACAGGCTTGGCTCCGATGCTACCCAGATGTCTTTTGAGCGTGGGTCCTCATACCAAAACGTCGATTTCAGCCCACCTGCATCGTGATAGACGCGCCTTTCACCATTGAGTTCGACAAAGATGACCCAGCGGCCACCAACTATCGACAGAGCCCTTTCTAGTGCCGAAAACTCTTTCCCGTCGGCAAGCAGATGGCCTATGATTTGGCCGTTTGTCTGCTCGCAATGCAGAGGGTTTAGAATGTGCCCAAGACAAACGATGCGCCCCTGCTGATTCGAGGCTTCTGCAACTTCAAGCTCGGGGTGACAGCCAATGATAACAGCCTCGGAAAACTGTATTTGCCGCCACATCGCAAACTGTGGCGGCAAAGATGGACCGGCAATGTATTGGCGGCGATACAGTAACTGAGGATCGAAAATTGAGAGTTCAGGCATGGAAGACCTTTATTCAGGACATCACAACAGGGTTATCAGTCATTACGCGCATCAGTTACCTGCCGCCGCCGCCAAGAGCATCAACAGCACATAAGACATTAGAACTTCCTCCGTATGCGAGAGCCGTCTTGCGACACTAAAGCCTGCGCCCGCGAGATCACGGAACTATTCTTTTCTGCTTTCCCGAATCAACTGAAAGAGCATCACTAGCCGCTGGCGGTGAAACAGTTGCACTGACATGGCATACACGCCACCACCTATCAGAATCTCTATGCTCAAGCGAATCGCCAGCGGCCAATCAGCAGAGATTGCGTGCTGAATTCCAAGAACGCAGGCCACCATGAGAATGATACCGGAGAGCGCCGGCCATAGCGCGCGAAGATAGCCCCACAGAGATAGCTGAGTCGCTCGCAGCACATGCTTATAGGGCTGAATAAATGCGAACGGCTGCACCAGAACCCATGCCCAGGCTAATCCCACAACACCCCAATGGCTCCCGATCCAGAAACCCACAGGATAAGTTGCAACACAGAGTAGACCGTTCAACATCGCTACTCTGGAGTTCCCCGTGACATACAAGAGAGGCCCGACCAATCCAAAAATCGACCGCACCCCTGCCCAACATGCCAGAATCTCCAAGGGGGCGATCACTCCGACCCATTTAGCTCCCAGCACAACCAGCACAAAATCATGGGCGACAAGCGACATTCCCACTGCCATGGGCCACACGATTAATGAGAGTGCCTCCGTAAGCAACAGCAGATACCGCCGCATGGCCGGAGGATCATTTTGCACCGTCGAGTAGATGGCCGGCATCACACGGCTCAAAAGCGCCGTGACTTTTTCAATCGGCACATACGCTAGAGTGCCAGCCAGCGAATACACACCCACCGCCACCTGCCCCAGCACCCGTCCGCCGATAAAAACATCGGAGCTCGCGGCCACATACCAAGATACGCGACTGGTCAACACATGCGAACTGAACCGGAGAGCTTCCTTCATGGAGTCAATGGTTGGCCACGCATAAGAAAGCGGCCTGGACAGCCCAATTACTGTTGTTGCCGCCAACTGCCCCACTAACCCGCCCAATACAAGCGCCCAATATCCTCCCCCAAACCAAGCCACAATCAGTGTGGTAACGGTGGCAACAAGGGATTGTCCTCCTTCCAAGAAGGCCAGAAACTTGAAACGCAGATCCTTCTCCAACAAGGCGCTGGGTACGGATCGCATGGCGAGAATGACGAACCCGGCTCCCATCGTAATCATGATAAGCGGTACTTCCTGGGCTCCGAAGAATTGCCCGATTGGAATGGCCACCGCGCAGGTCAACAGGAATCCGCTGATACCGAAGAGGCTTGCTAGACTGTGGATCTGTGCAATCTGCTTCTCAGTGAGATGCCGCAACGCCACCACCGCCGCACCCAATCCAAACTCGTTCAAGAGAGTAATGAGACCCAGTACCGAAGCAGCCATGGCCACTACACCATAGTCTTCCGGAACCAAGAGACGTGCCACGACAATGGTGGAGAGCCAGGAAAGGATTTGACTCAGCCACTTCACCGTGCCAGTCCAGGCGAGCCCACGAACCAATACGCGATCAAGTGAGGACCCCGCGGCAGTGGTGGACGACGATTCGGAGGTAGATACGATTGGTTGCATCATCTTTTGGGAGAATGGGTGAATGAAGCTCAAGACTGAACGAGATAGGCCTACACGTAAGTTTGACTTACTATCGAGCAGCCCTGCGCCCTCGGGGATTCATCAAACGAGCCAATTCCTGCAGATATTGATCGCGCGACGCAATCATCTCTCGCACCAGAAACAGAAGCAGTCTGATACGTTCTCGTACAGTAAGTGGGGCATGCAGCAGTGCGTGCATACTTTCAAACAGATACCGCCACATCCGCGCAAAGTCTTTCTTGCGTACGATCTTCGGATCCATGAATGCCTGTATGCCTTCCAGCGATTGGATGCTGCTGGACGCCCCTGGATGCATCCGCCGGAAAAACAACCGCTGGTCGATTTCGTGAAACTGCCCGAACAGCGCCAGTTCAGTCACAAACACGACATCGGCTCCAGGGAAGCTCCTAATCAGGCGAGTCTGCCGGAGCACACTGGTCCTCATTAATCCATAGATGACATTCGTCAAGCCGATCTGCTTGACTGCGGCCTTATATCGTCCAACCGGACTGGCGTGCCTGAGGTCGAGGTTATCTTCATACGGCTGAAGGGCCTGCCCCTGCGCATCAATGAGCGTGGTCTTCGGATAGCACAGGACGGCTTCAGGATGTTGATCGAGCACCTGGACACAGCATGCGAGGGATTCAGGAGCGAATAGGTCGTCAGCGGGAGCCCATCGGAAATACCGTCCCCGCGCGAGATCGAGAACGTGCTTGTAATTCCATGCCGCACCCCGGTTGCATTCATTCCGAACGACTCGGATGCGATCGTCTCGCCGGGCGTACGACTCGGCGATTGCGTTCGATCCATCGACAGACCCCGACCACCCACTTCCGGCTGTAGAACGCTTCTGCATACCGCCCGCCTCCGTTCGCCTCAATCCCTCGCAACCGGAGCAGCGCCAAAAATGTATCGCTGCTGAACCATTGCTTGCCTTGCTGACTGGGAAACCCTTGGACGATGTACGTCGCCTTCCGTTTCGCCAGAAGGTCCGGGAGCGACACGAAGAAATTCGGAATGCCCATATCGCCGTCATATTTTGGAATTTCGTACTCAAGAATGCATTGCCGGCGGAAGGTATTCCACGTGAATTGATTAATGACACGGTGATCCTGATGCAGATCGTCTCGGTAATGAGTGAAAACCAAATCCGGTGAGACCTTCCGTTTCAGTTCCTCGAAATATCGTTTTATCGACTGGCCGCAGTAGGGGAAGACACTCTCGCGGAATGTCTTGACGATGATCGTCTTTTTTGAGGCGCCCGCCAGAAATCGAGCGGCACTCGCCAGTGCCTCTTTCTTCCTGCCCCGATTGGCACTAAAGACCACCCAGACAACCTCCACATCAGGATGCGTGTTCAGTAAATGCAAGAGAGTTCCACCACAACCAATCTCAATATCATCGGAGTGGGCGCCTAGACATAGCACGGTGCACTTAGATCCTGGCGTAGATTTCTGCAATAACGGAATCATAGTTTTTGCGTGTCGCTACCGTGGCCCCCGGATTGTTTCCAAATGAGCCAGGGAGCCCGGTCTTTGGCGTACATTTCATCGAGCACCTGCTTGTCCTTGAACGTGTCCATGCTGGCCCAAAACCCGTCGTACCGGTACCCCACTAACTTCTGTTCCTTGATGAGCCGCTGAAACGGTTCTTGCACGAGCTCCTCACCAGGCTGCATAAAATCAAAAATGGCTGCAGTGAACAGCATATAGCCGCCGTTGATGCGCAGACTAGACCGACTCATCTCTTCCAAGCCTGATACCACCCCATTTTCGCCGGCTGTCACCATGTGATAACTCAACCGCGGAGCGACGCTCACAAAACTTCCCACGGCCTTCATCTGACGGAAGTGCGCCAGCTGATCCGGTAACGGAAGATCGGTCAGGCCATCGCTATAGTTGGCAATGAACTCTTGATCGTTTCCTAGATACTTTTTCACTGCAATCAGGCGCTGAGCGATATTCGCATTGGTCCCCGTATCAGCGAACGTGATGCGCCAATCCTGAATATCCGTGTTAATTAAATCGAGCTTCTTGCCGCCTTGCGACATGACAAAGTCATTCGATGCACATTCGCTGTAGTTAAGAAAGTAGTCCTTCACGACGTCCGCGCCGTGGCCGAGACAGAGGATGAACTCTGTATGCCCGTAATGGGCATAATACTTCATGACATGCCATAAGACGGGACGATACCCTATGGGTACCATCGGCTTGGGAATGTTTTCGGAATACTCCCGAATCCGCATTCCGAACCCTCCGCAAAACAATACGACTTTCATACGCCGACCTCTTGTTCAAATGGATTACTCAGGAGACCTTCTCGAGCCAGGCTTCGCGCCAGAATAGGTACTCCGTTCTGGGGCAGAGCTTTTGATAATCCGCGTGGCACAGCACTCCGTCGAGCATGATGCAAGGCGCCTGTTCCGTCATATGAATCATCTTGCCGGTTTTCTGGTCAATGAGACGATATGCGCGCGTCACGACGCGATACGCTCCCTCACAATATCGAAACATGCCGACATCGAAACGCAATCCTCTGGTTTTCCCATCGCCATCTAGCGTTTTCATGATATCGTCTGGCTTTTTTATGCGAACGAGATCACCCGGCTGCAGATTAAGATTGGCGACAGGTGTTTTCTTAAGCAGGCCTGGCTCCATATAGGGGAACCCTACGCCACCGCGTTTTTTCTGCGCCCAATTGAAGATATCAAGAAGGAGCGCGCGCACAACTTCTTTCAATGTTCGATTTCCGCAAGTCACGTCGGCCCAATAGTGGCGGATATCCCACCAGGCCATGGGAAGACTAGCTTTCTTCATTTCTGTGATTAAGCACATATAGGTCGGCTCGGCGCCTGACTCAACCTGAACGACACGATTGACACGTTCCGCCAACTTGCTATATGCCGAGTCCGGCTGATTGCCTTCCCCCTTGGCTTGAGCCGATGCGAATTCGACATTGGTTCCGGCGGGAACTTTCCTTAACCAGGCTTCCTTCCAAAACAACAGACAACCGGCCTGACACTCGCCGTGGAGGGAACCGTCGCAACGAAGCCCCTCAAGCATCACCGTATTTCTCACGCGCCGAAAGCCCTGTTTGCTGATCGTGTCGCAGGTCTTCGTGGCTCGCTTGAACACTTGAAACCGCCGCCCGATGAACGGCAACATTTCCGGCATGAAGGGTAGCGACTCCAGGGTTCCTCGCTCGTCCAGCGTCCGAAGAATTTCTTCGGCACTCCGAATTTCAACCCAATCTCCAACGATCAGACTACCTGCCATCTGAGCGCCTCCTCCACAACACCTTCTGCATTGCAGTCACGAAACTTACTTGAAAACCGCGCGGCCCTTTGCATCATAACGCAGGGCCAACACCCCGCCGGCTGCGATACTGTATCCTGCCAGCGCACCAGCCAAACACAGGATGCCCCCCACGGCACGAATCGGGAGCGGCAAGATCAGCACCACTTGCATCACGGGACAATCCACTGCGGGGGCGCACAGTAGCATGACGCCGACAAGCAAAACTCCTGTTCCAGCCACTGCTGCCATTACAGCGGTCTTTGCATAACTGTGTCGATACTGCTTCATAAATGGCTTCCCCCTGCTTCTACCTGGCCCCCTCTACTCTTCGAGCAATCCATGTTCAAGCAACAGATCAGCGGCATGCCGCACCTGCCGAAATGGCAGGCCAGACCTATCTGCGATATCTAACAGTGTGTGTGAGCCATCGGAAAGATTAAGCACCCAGAGAAGTAGAAGCTCGTTCCCTCGCCCTCCCCCAGCTAATCCGCCCATAGCGCCATACAATCCTCGTTTGCCTAGTTGTGGCTCGCCATTCGGCAACAGATTCCGAAAGACTCTGTTGCCTTCCAGCACGTAACAAATCTCTATACATTTGCGATAAGAGTCAGCCAAGGAGCTGGGCTTGACACACTCAAGGTTGTCCGCGGATGTATGGTATTCAGGGAAACGTGCCCCAGTTGAACGCATGAAACATCCGACCGGTAGGTTAAAGCCAGGAGAACAATATTGCCGTTCGTCGTATCCGTAAGGAACAAATTTGAAGATTTCATAGGGCTGACCGCTGTGCCTCAGCACATGTGTAACGGCGCGATCGATTTCCGCTGTTTCCCGGCGGCTGCACTTGTACGTAGAGCACCCGACATCCCCAAGTGCAACCAACACAACGCCGTGCCGGATTCTTCCGCAAGCTTCCTGGTTTCGAGCCAGCCAGGCCAGAGACCCTAACTGAGCCGGGACAAAGAGAAATCGATAAGTGTAGCGCCGTTTCGGCATAGCAGCAATGGCCTTGGCCAGATAGGCAGCGATAACAATCCCTGACAGATTATCGTTGCACAAGGACGGATGGCAGATATGCGTGGAAAACAAAATCTCGTCGGCCTGCTCGCCGGGAATCACACATTCTCCATACGTCATCGCACCACTGGACAATGTAGAATCAATGCGGACCTCATACCGATCTTCGGCTAGCCTGACCAGATCGTTATGGGCGATCGAAAATCCCCAATTCGGTTTGTAATACGAGGCTCGTTGCGGGATCCACTCAGGATGTTCCGGGAGTGAATAGAGTCGCGGCAGCAATTCAGCCAGACTCATGGTCTCTGACACGGGCACGCTGTAGCCCATGACATGCAAATTCGACTTTTGGAAATCAACGATGCGGTCGCCTTTTGAGTTTTTGATATAGGCATCTCTGATATTCCACTCTTGCGGAACAGTCCAGTCAAAGACAGTGGTCCCTGTGGGCACCTCATGAATTACGAGCGGCATCACGTCATTGAGCATGTGCAAGGTCTGACGAACTCCGTTACCTGTCAGGCTTCGGCAAATCGGATAGAGATCAGCCATGAGCCGATGCATCTCTGCGCCCATTTGGTCTTGTTCAGCCCCCTGGAATGCATCTCGTTCGATCATCGTCTACCCCACATGATCACTAGTCACACACTCGCACTTCAGGAATCGGGACGACAAATTGCCCGCCCCATTCGCGTATGAAGGCCATTTGCTGCATGATCTCGTCTCGAAAGTTCCATGGCAGGATGAATACATAGTCCGGCTTGGTTTCAGAAATCTTTTCCGGAGCATAAATCGGTATATGCGTACCAGGCAAAAACTTCCCCTGCTTATAGGGATTACGGTCCACGGTGTATTCGATAAAATCCGAGCGTATTCCGCAATAATTGAGAAGCGTATTGCCTTTACCAGGCGCTCCATATCCGACGATGACTTTTCCTTTTCGCTTCGCCTCAATCAAGAACTCCAGCAACTTTCGCTTG
>JACRQB010000017.1 GCA_016222925.1 Nitrospirota bacterium
ACCTGTTCTGACGCCACTTCGGAAGCTGTGGCGGCAGCTGCCGCGTCGAACATGAGCCGTTGCTCGAGCGACATGAGTGACCCTTTGATACCAGCCGATGGTACTGGGATCTGGCGATCCTTTTGATCATTCGAGGCAGATACTTTCTTTTTTCTCCCGAAACCGAACATAGATATGCCTTAGTCCATCCAGGATAAAGACCCACATACCATATCGGTTGCATCCCGGTACTGCTGAAGGTGATCTCTGAAGTTATACTGAAGTCCGTTGAACTTGGACGAGTGGCTTCGCCGTGGGCTACTCCACGGTTCAGAACAGTAGGGAGCCACCGATGAGAAGAGATACGAGACAACGCAAGAGAGCTCTCGCGGGATGGAGGAGAAGTGAGGCAGGATCAGGCAGGTTCCATCTTGATATCAAAGGCAGTTGGCTCGGCGCCGGTTGCGCTGGACTCGATGAATAGGCGTGTCACCCTATACCTTCACTCTGTGAGTTAAACTCATAATACGATTACTGTTTTACTCGAGGAGGCAGGAGCAGCCCAAAAGCCGTCCACAGGGAGAGTTGCCCTAACCTGACGCCCGCCTTCGCACTCCACCATAATCTCCAAGCTGGCTCTCCAATCGTGGTCGTGGAAGAATGCAGCAGTCATGGTCTCTCTTTCTTGGCTCAACAACGTAGTCCTTGAGGAACACTGTGAGTCAGGGTACACTGATTTTGCTGAGTTCTTCTCAAACCCAAGTACGGTACAGTCATCAGAAGGAGATTCTTGCATGAAGACCATGAATGGGTTAGCCATCTGTTTCGTCTCTGCCCTCATCGGTGTCTCCCTGTCTATATCTTCTCCCGCTCTCGCTCAGAGCCTCCCGCCGACCGTCAAACAGAACGTTCAAACTGCGCCAAAACCTGTCAAAACCATCGGTATGGAGGAGTATCTAAAAGTTGTCGAGAATCCTGGTTCAGCCTTGATCATCGATGTCCGTGAGCCTCAAGAATATGCAGCCGGGCACGTCCCAGGAGCGATCAACATTCCCCGTGGCGTGATCGAATCCCAAATCTGGGGCCACGTTGGATCGGTTGAGAAAGCGGACCTTGATCGCCGAATTGTGCTCCAGTGTCAAAGTGGGAAGCGTGCAACCCTTGCTGCTCAAACCCTTGGAGAGCTTGGATTCACGCAGACCTCTGCGGTCATCATGAACCTTGACGACTGGAAACAATCCGGCAATCCTTTCGTGAAGTAATCGTTCACGCATTCAGATTCCAACTATGGAGAATCCCATGACAGTCGACGGCTCTCTCCGTGTGATTGCCCGTGCCAAGGCCAAGACCGACCATGCGGGACAGGTGCGGGAGATTCTGACTGCCTTAGTTGATGCGACTCGCCGAGAACCGGGCTGTCTCAGCTACGAGCTCTTGCAGAATCATGCCGATCCGACTGACTTTGCGTTTGTCGAACGATGGGCCAGCCCGGCAGCAGAACAGGCGCATTTCGTGACGCCCCATCTGTTGGCCACGCTGCAACAGTTGACTGGTCTTCTAGCCTCTGAACCTCAGATCTGTCGGTACGGTGTCGTGCGATAGTTGGCTGTATTGGTCGATCTCTGTCAGGATAAACCCCAGGATGGGACATCCAGAGATTCCCCTCGCAAGATCGACGTTGGCATAACCGCATTCGCACGGAGAACCCAGACGATGACACTCGTGACGCCAGACACAGAGCTCACCCTCTCGTACCACGATCAGCGCGCTGTCGTATCCCCCTGGGGGGCCTCGTTACGACGGTACTTCTTCATCGATGAAAGCGGACAAGACATCGATATTGTGTGGGGCTATTCGGGTGGCACTCACAAACGCGGCGGACAGGGCGACGTCCTCATCCCGTTCCCCGGCCGCATCGGCGATGGACGCTATTCGTTCGATGGGCAGCGATTCCAGTTGGAATGCAACGACAAGGAAGGGCCGAACGCCATCCATGGGTTTGTCCGCAGCCTGCCGTGGCAGGCGCAGGATGTTCACGCACACAAGGTGACCTTTGAGATTCGTCTCGATGCTGAGACGTACGCTGGACGAGGCTATCCCTTTTCATTGGCCATTTCAGTGATGTATGACCTCAGCTTGAACGTGACGCACAGGGAACGGCCACGGCATCTCTGCGTCACACGGCGCGCGATCGCGCAATCGATATTACGATGGATCACGCGTTTTCCGCAGTGGTCGTGTATACCGGAGATGCCATTGCCGACGCGCCACGAGCCGCGCTTGCCATCGAACCAATGACCTGCGCCAGCGATGCATTCAACCATCCGGAATGGGGACTGAAGCGGCTTGTTCCCGGTGAGACATTCTCCGGGCGGTATACCGTACGGCATCGAGTCATCAAGAAGACTCAGTAACAAAGTGGCGGAGCGTCAGGCGACTCCCTGGACCTAAAAGCATGTGCTCTGATGTCGGAGAAAAGGTCCAAGGGGAAGAGAAGCATGAACCTAGCGTGATGCCTGAAGCATAACTCTGACTGTATTAGTCAAAGGAATACCCGAGCCGTTGGTCTCAAGCCACCGGCTCGGCCTTGCCGTCAGAGCGGACAATCTCTCAGGCGATCTTCCGGAGAGTGACAGGCTTGTCGCCGGTTCGTTCACGGGATAGGTGACCAAGCTTGAACTGCAGCTCTTCGAACGACTCTGCTTGAACCTGTTGGTCGGGAGAGCTCTGCAGACAGCCACGCCACTTCCCCTGATCTTGCCAAATCATGTATTTCGTCATGTTGCAGAGTGTATCTGTAAGTCGATGCGCTGAAAAGAATTTTCTCTTTTTTTGCCGTGGTGCGTAAAAAAGCTGGGCGGCAACTCCTCTGGGCCAGAATGACTTCTCGTGCAAACCTTGCTTCCCGTGGGTCAGTGGATGGAGCTCAATGCAGCTGATGCACAAGCTATGACCTTTCAACAGATCGTCGCGAACGGACTGTCTTTTCAAGTGGCAACGGCCGGGTCAGGCGAAAAGCTGATACTCTGCCTGCATGGGTTTCCAGAATCCGCCATCTCATGGCGACATCAGATTGATCCGTTGGCACAGGCAGGGTATCGGGTCTTGGCGCCCGATCTCCGGGGATATGGTAGTACCACACGACCCACGGGCATAGACGCCTAC